>USCJ01000077.1 GCA_900553215.1 uncultured Collinsella sp. | reverse complement strand
TCCTAACCGGTTCGGTCTTAGCCCGCGCCATACCGATTACGTGCGCAGGAGCATTCCCCTAAGATGACGTCGCGCCGGTGTCGGGGAAATCACCGGGTTGACGCGCCGCTATAAACTAAGCAGCGAGAGCCATAGGCTCAAAAGAAGAGTTGTTGTCAATTCAATTTGACGGTACCCCTGTTTAACGAGGCGAGGAGACCTCGGCTTGCTTCCTCTCTCAGAGCTATCGTGTCGAAACCAGTCGCCCCCGAATGTCGGGAAAGTCTGGATGGCATCGGGCCTACAAGCACCCGATAACCGTCGACTTTTCAAGGAACACGCGGGATGAACCCCACTCGCAGATAGCTATCTTACCACGTTCTTAAAGCGGACAGCTGTTCTATGCACGAGCTGTGAAGACCTCAATGTGCGCTGCACTTCGCACTTTTGCCACCGATCGCGTCACGTATATTTTCGCCAAGCAAAACCGACCAGCCGAAAGGACCGTTATGGATACCAAGCAGCAACTCGTCAATGCCCTCGCAGGCCTGGGCTCAACCATTACCGAAGCTATGGATGTCATCGAGGGCTTTGTCCCCTGCGGACATCCCGCCCTCACGGTATCGAACGCACTCGTCGCGCTGGACGCTGACGATGATGCGGCTCTCGCCCAGCAGCTTGAGACCGTCGAGGGCTTTATCGACCACGTGAGTGAGAACCGCGGCGTGCCCGCCTACCACGGCATCGAGGTCGAGCTCGCGGGTCCCAAAGCCGACCTGCTCGCAGCAATCCGCGAGGTAGGCGCCCTTATGCAGACCGCAGGCGTCAAGAACACCCAGGTCAACGAGTGGGTCTACCGCAGCTTGGCAGCACTCGACAGCTCCGACGAAAAGGCAGCCAAGCAGCTCGAAGAAAGTCCCGCCATCAAGGCCGAACTTTTGTAAATAGCAGACGCGGGCCCCTTGGCGCATCGTCGTCCAAGAGGCCCGCAAACAGTTCGCGTTAACCGATTGCCACGCCACCACGTTCGGCCAAAGCCAGAATCGGCATTATTTGGCGCGGGGTCTTTGCTGCAAGATCGGCATGTTCGAGCAGCTTGCGATCGTTGGTCACCAAGTAATCGACCTGCGCGCGCTTGCACGCGGCGAGCACCAAGTTGTCTTCGTAATCGCGATGGAGCGCTAAGTATTTGTCGGCCAGCCAAAGGTCCGACGCATCTGCACCCACGGCCGTGGCGTTTTCGGTCATGTTCCGAACAAACGCCAACGCCGCATCGCCAATTGCACGGGCAGATGCCTCGTCGAGCGCTCCCCCGCTGGCAAGAACGCTACGCTTTAGCTCGTGTTGGACAACGTACAGCACGTCCTTAGCGATATGCACCGGAAAGAACAGCAACGCCCCCGATTCCGTCGCCCGCCCAATAAACGCACGCGCGGCAAGCGACTCGGCATGGTCGACGCAAAACGAATCAACCCATACGTTGGCGTCCACCATGATCTTGAGAGGCACCCCACTCACTGGATCATCCCCTTTTGGCGATAACGCTCATCCATGGCTTCGGAATAGATTGCGTCCCAACCGCGATCGTCGGATACGGGCGACGTAGCGATACCCAGGTCCGCGTAAAGCTGATCCGCCGCCGCCCATGATGCGGCGAACGAAGTATCGGGCGCGACGGTCTGCTTGCGGTCGTCGACGGCCGCAAGCACTTCCTCGCACTGCCCGCCACCCTGTGCGACCTTGGTCACCACCTTTTTGATGAGCTCGGGAAGCGAGGCGCCCGAAAGCCGCAACGCTTCCTCCGCATGGTCCTTGACCTGGCGATCTACGCGAACGTTCACCTGCGCCATACCGCTAACAGCACCCACGTTGACCCCGCTCCCTTCAATTGCTAGCATAGCTAGCAACAATATATAGAGATGCTAGCAAATGGTCAAACGCAAAAGGCCTGCGCCCGGACGATACCGATGACGTCTGGGCGCAGGCCGGATAACGTGGGCAAACACGCCTGCTAACGCAGGTAAGCCTTCGCGTTGTTCAGGCTGTAGGCGATCGTCGAGCCGTTGTGCAGAAGCGACGACGCCTGCGGGGTAATCGCGCCGGTAATGCCGAGCGCCAGGAGCGCCGAGTTGGTGAGCATCACCTTAGAGTAGGAGCTCGTCAGACGATCAACGAGGCCCTGACTCATACGGCGCAGGCGCACGATCGCGGCGAGATCCGTATCGGTCAGGATGATATCGGCGACCTCCTTGGCGATGTCGCTTCCGCCACCCATCGCCAGTCCCACGTCGGCCAAACCGAGCGCCGGCGAATCGTTGACGCCGTCGCCCACCATGGCAACGTGGCGCCCCTCGCCCTTAATGCGCTCCACATACGCGTACTTGTCCTCGGGCAGCAGCTCGGCCTTAAACTCGTCGACGCCCGCCTCTCGCGCAATGCGCTCGGCCGTGCGCTCGGAATCGCCCGTGAGCATAACGACATGCTTGACGCCCAGCGCATGCAGGTCGGCAATGGCCTCGCAGACCCCGGCCTTGAGCGGATCTTCGATGCCGAGCACGCCGACGACCTTTCCATCGACCGCCAGATACAGCGGCGACAGGCCCTGCATCTGGGACTCAATGCGCTCCTTAATGTCGGAATCGAGCTGCGCGCTCTCGTCTTCAAACACAAAGTGTGCCGAGCCGATAATCGCGCGGCGCCCCTCGATGGACGAAGCGATGCCGTGCGCCACGATGTACTCGACGGCGGCATGGCGCTCTCGGTGCTCGAGCCCGCGCTCGCGGGCGGCGTTGACCACGGCACGCGCCACAGGATGCGGGAAATGCTCCTCCAGGCAGGCAGAAAGGCGCAGGACCTCGTCCTCGCTCCAGCCGTCGGTCGTCAGCACACAAGCCAGGCGCGGCTGCGCCTCGGTCAGCGTGCCGGTCTTATCAAACACAATGGTGTCGGCCTTGGCAAACGACTCAAAGTACTTCGCGCCCTTGACCATGACGCCCATCTTGGCGGCATCGCTCATGGCGGTCATGACGGCGACGGAACCCGTGAGCTTGAGTGCGCACGAGTAGTCGACCATCAGCGCCGCCGAGGTCTTGATAAGGCTGCGCGTGGTGAGAGCGACAAGGCCCGCGAGCAGGAAGTTCCACGGGACGATCTTGTTGGCGAGGTCTTCCATGTGCGACTGGCCCTCGGACTTGAGCGAGTCGGCCGTCTGCACGAGCGAGACGATCGAGCGCAGTTTGGTTTGCGCCGTATTGGCGCGCACGCGCACCAAGATGCTGCCGTCTTCCACGACGGTTCCGGCGAACACGTCGTCGCCCACGCTGCGTTCGACGGCCAGCGGCTCGCCGGTCAGGGTCGCCTGGTTGACCATAGCGCTCCCCTGCTCGACAACACCGTCGATGCAAATGGACATGCCAGTACGCACGGCCACCAAGTCGCCGGGCTCGAGCTCGGCGGCGGCAACGCTTACCTCGATGTCGCCGACGACCTTTTGCGCCTTATCGGGCACATCGAGCAGCGAGTTGATGAGCTCGTTTTCGCTCATGGCGCGGGTGTAGTCCTCGAGCAGCTCGCCCACGTTGAGCAGGAACATCGTCTGGCCTGCGGTGTCGACATCACGTTTGACGAACGAAATGCCGATGGCCGAAGCGTCGAGCACGGGAACGGTCAGGCGCGGCTGCGCCAGCTCATGAAGGGCAGCGCGCAAAAAGGTCATGTAACCGGCTACGACAAACACCGCACGCAGGGGCGTGGGCAAAAACCAGCGACGCGCGTAATGGGCACCGACGAGTGTCGCTAGGTCCATAACGAGTTTGTGCTTGCGCGGCTCAAGCTGCATCACGTAACCCGTCTTTGCGTCGGCAATGGCCTGAGCGTCGAGCGCACCGACGGCGGCCAGCACGCTCGCGCGGCGCGGCTCATCGTATTCGAGCGCCATCTGGCCGATGCGGCCGTAGACGCGCACCTTGTGCACGCCGTCGATGTCGCCGCCAAGCTTAAGAAGTGCATCGAGATCGCTCTCTGGCACAGGACCCGCCAATTGAAGACGGGTCCTGCCGGGGATCTCGCTAATAATCGAGAATCTCATAGTTTGTGCCTGGGAGCGTTACTCGGCTGCCTCGTCAGCAGCGGCCTCGCTCTGGGTGATGTAAGCAGCCTCGGCAACCATGTCGTCGACATTAGCCTTGGCCTGCTCGACCATGTCCTGGTAGCCGTTCTTGATGCGCATGCCGCACGCGATACCCTGCACGCAAGCATTCTTTACCGGAGCGCTGGTGAGCAGCTTGATGCCGGCCGTACCGAGCAGAAAACCGCCACCGACAAGCAGGGTGTTAAACGTCGACTTCTTCATGTTGCTTCTCCCTTTTGCCGCATTGGACGCGGCATGGTGCCTCAGCACCCGAGTAAACAAGTTTGCTCGAGCACGCTTTTGAAATATCTCAATTTTATCTAACTATCTAGGTCAGCCATGGCTAACCTTTTGAAAATTAACGATGCGGAGTAACCGATTGTCAATGTGAGAAAGGGACTGTCCCTTTGCCCCTTCTTACAGCTGCCACGCAGCCGCTTCCTTTTGCAGCGCAACCATGCGGGCGAATTCTCCACCTGCCGCCTTGAGCTGCGCCGGAGTGCCCTGCTCGGCAACCACACCATCCTTGAGTACAACGATCTTATCGGCATTTTCTACCGTGCGCATACGGTGGGCGATCACGATAACTGTCTTCCCGGCGAGCAGGCGGGAGAGCGCCTGCTGCACCACGGTCTCGTTCTCCACATCCAAGCTCGCCGTCGCCTCGTCCAGCAACACAATCGGCGCATCTTTGAGCAGCGCGCGGGCGATGGAGATGCGCTGGCGCTCGCCGCCGGACAGCTTGGAGCCGTTCTCGCCGATCATGGTGTCATAGCCCTGCGGCATGCGGCTCACAAACTCGTCGCAGTTGGCGGCACGCGCGGCAGCAAGCACTTCCTCATCGGTGGCATCGCGACGACCAAGACGGATGTTTCCCATCACCGTGTCGTCAAAGAGCAGCACGTCTTGGAACACAATGGCGTAGTCGCGCAGCAACACCTCGGGATCCACGCTCGCAACATCCACGCCGCCCACGGTGACCGTGCCTTCGGTGGCGTCCCAAAAGCGCGCGGCCAGGCGGCTCACCGTAGACTTGCCGGAACCCGAAGGACCGACCAGTGCCGTGACCTCGCCTTCCTTGGCGGTAAAGCTCACATCGGTAAGAACTTTCTCGCCGGCGCGGCCGTCCTCGCCCGCACCATAGCCAAATGCCACGTGATCGAACACCACATCGTGGCCTACGGGCTCAAACTGCTCGCTGCCCCGCGCCACGGGCTCTTCCATGATGGAACGCATGCGCTTGGCCGACGACTCGGCGGCAAACAGCTCGGACATTAGCATTAACGCCTGATCAAAGGGCGCATAGATGCGGCTCACCATAAGCAGGAAGGCAAACATCATCAAAAAGTCGACCTGGCCGGAGGCGACCATCGCAGCGCCCGTGACCAACGTGGTGGCAATGCCCAGACGCAGGATAGCAAAGGCGGAGTTAACCAAAAGCCCATTGGCGAGCTCGCCCTTGGTGGTCTCGCGCTCCTCGGCATCGATCACGGCGTTGAGTCCCTCAAGATAATGAGCCTCCTGGTTGGTGGCGCGGATCTCGCGAACGCAGTCGAGCGTCTCCTGGATCGCCTCGGTAACCTTGACCTTCTCGGCACGCACATGGTCGAACACCGGGGTCATGGGGCCGCGTGTTAGATACAGCACGGCAAAGGCCACGGGCACGCTCCAAAACGCCGCGATCGCCAGCTGCCAGCAAAAGAACAGCGACGCCACGAACACAATGGCGCTTGCGATGATGGCACCCCAAAGCTCTCCCAGCACGTGGCTGTAGGCGTGCTCCATGGCCTGGACGTCGCCCATGATGGTCTCGGTTAAATCGGCCAGATCACGACGGCCAAAAAACGACAGCGGCAGCTTGCGCAAGCGCTCGGCGATCTCCATACGCTGCTTGCCGCACTCCTCGTAAAAGATGCAGTAGGTGTAGTAATACTGCTGCCAGTTAGAGGCAAAGAGCAACACGAAAAAGACCAGGAGGCCGCCCACAATCGGCAGGGCATCCGGCAGGTCAGCCCCGCTGGCGAGATGTTCGACAAAACCGCCCATGACCAGGAATAAAAAGCCCATGCCGGCCATGGTAATGAGATTAGTGAGCGTGGTCCAGAAAATGCCGCGTTTTACGCCGGCGACGCCTTTATCGGATAGGAAATACTTCTTTTGGAATGAGGCGAACATTTAGGCCTCGCCTCCCTTCGTGACGGCGGCATCCGCGGTCGCTGCAGTGATTTTCCAGCTCGCGGCCTGTTCGTATTCAGCCCACATCTTGGCGTATAGACCCTTTTGGGACAGCAGCTCGGCATGGGTGCCAGTCTCCTGCACGCTACCTTGGTTGAGCACCACGATCTTGTCGGCCCCCACCACGGTCGAAAGCCGGTGCGCGATCATAATGACTGTGCGACCCGCTGCCAGTTTGCTAAAGGCGCGCTGGATGAGCGCCTCGTTCTCGGGGTCGGCAAAGGCTGTGGCCTCGTCGAGCACCACGATGGGCGCGTCCTTAAGGATTGCGCGG
>USCJ01000076.1 GCA_900553215.1 uncultured Collinsella sp. | reverse complement strand
CCTTTCCTGCCGGCAGCTTGGGACAGTCCTTAATAGTCATTGGGTACTCATTTAAGCCTGTCCCCAATGACTGCCCAATGGCTGGGAAGGCGCATCCCACACCGACGCATTGCCTTCGGGCCCTCTCCCCAGGCTCTCCATAGCTCAGCTGGACTCCCCGCAACCTGTTCCGAGTTGGCGGAACGAGCGCGACGTGGAGTGTCATTCTTTACCGCGTTAGACTAGACGCAGGGAAAGGAGGAGGACATGGATGCTCGCGTCAAGCAGCTTGTAAATATGATCGAGGACGCTCAGCCTGTCGCTGTCGCGGTACTTGCCAAGCGTCTCGAGGTAAGCGAGCGCGCCGTGAGAAACTATATCCATCGCGCAAACGACAACCTTGCAGGGGTTGCACGCATTGTTGGCAGCAAGGGGCAGTATCGTATCGATGTTGCACGTGCAGATGAGCTTGCTCGCTTGCTAGACGGTGCGGCTCTGGCTCATCCGGGCATTCCTGATACGCGCGACGGCCGTGTGTCCTTCCTTCTTAACGACCTCCTCATGCGGTCCCAGTGGGTGACGATTGAGGAGTATGCGGATTTACTCTACGTTTCGGCGCGAACTCTGTCCAATGACATGCGTCTGGTAGAGCAGAAACTCGCCCAATTTGACTTAACGCTCGAAAAGCGCCCACGCTACGGAATCCGCGTTGCGGGCGGGGAGTCGCAACGGCGCCTGTGCCTGGCCTCGCTGGTGAGGCCCGTGTTGCCCGACACCGACGATGCAAAGCTCGCCGAGCGCCTGCGGGCCATCGCCGCATGTGTGGACGATGCCCTGACGGCCTCGCCCGTCACGGTGAGCTCGCTGGCATCCCGCAATCTCATCATGCATCTTTACATCGCTCTTGGCCGCATCGAGCAGGGCTGCTATGTCCCAGCTGCAGAATCGGACGTTCAAAAACTGGAGGGAACGCGCGAATACGCCGCGGCTTTCCAGATTGCCGCAAACATCAAGGATGCCCTGGGCGTGAGCATGCCCCGAGAAGAGGTTGCCTTTATCGCAATCCATTTGCTCGGCAGGGGCACGGGCGTGCCCGAGAAGGGCTCTGCCGTTATCTCGGACGAGATGTGGGAGATTGCTTCCGAGATGGTACGTGCGGTCAACGATGAGTTTAGGTTTGACTTTAGCGGCGATCTTGAACTTCGCATGAACCTTGCTCGGCATATCGGCCCTCTGGGCTATCGCCTTGAATATCACATGCATATGGATAACCCCATGCTGCCCGATATCAAGACGAGGTTTCCGTTGGCCTATTCGATGGCAGCTGGCACCTCGCAGGTACTCGAGCGTCATTTTGGCAGCCAGCCCTCTGATGAAGAGCTCGGCTACATCGCCATGGCATTTGCCCTGGCCCTCGAGCAGCAAGCCGACCAGCCGCGTCGCAAACGCATCCTGATCGTGTGTGCCTCGGGAGCGGGAAGCGCCCGTATGCTCGAGCACCAGTACCGCAAGCAGTTTGGCATGTATATCGATTCGATTGAGACATGCGATGTCGCCCGCGTGGGAACGTTCGATTTTTCGCACATCGACTACGTGTTCACAACGGTGCCGCTCAACGTCAAGTTGCCCGTGCCCGTCCGCGAGGCCGATTTCTTCTTGGAGACGAGCGATGTCAACGCTATCCGCAAGGTGCTGAGCGACGACACTGCGCAATCGGACTCCGTGAGCTCTTTCTTTAGCCGTGCCCTGTTCTTCAACCGCGTTGAGGCGTCGTCGAAGCAGGCCGTTCTCCGATATCTCTCCGAGCGCGCCGTCGAGAGCGGCCGTGTCGATGCCCAGTTTGCCCAAGAGGTCGCCGAGCGCGAGAGCGCGAGTGCCACCTCGTTTGGCAATGGGGTAGCCATGCCCCATGGGATGCATCCCTTGAGCGCCGAGGCCTTTGTTACCGTGGGTTTGCTCGAACATCCCATTCTTTGGGACGAATACGGCCATGAGGTCGATATCGTCTTTATGGTGTCGTTTGCCCGGTCGGGCGGCGATGAGGCGCGGATCTTGAGCTCACTGCTCGCCGAGATCTTTATGGACCGCCAGGGGGTCGAGCGCCTACGCGAGCGCCGGTCCTGGCATGAGCTGATGGCGCTTGTGCAAGCGCATACGGCTTAAGACTTCTTTTGTCGATAACCCTGTCTGTCTACCTGCAATAAACCTCGAGGATTGCGGGCGGGAGATAGGCGTTTCGAATATTCAAGTACAAACCAAACATCACGGGAGAGGAGACCGTTATGGACGATCAGGGAACCGAGATGGTTTCGTTTCAGCTGGTCGCTGCAGCGGGAGAGGCACGCAGCCTTGCCTTCGAAGCCCTTGAAAAGGCAAAAGCGGGGGATTTTGACGCCGCCGCCAAACTCATGAAGCAGTCAAAGGATGCGGGAATCAAGGCTCACCACATCCAAACGCAGCTGCTTTCGACTGAGGCAGCGGGCGAGCATCTGTCGGTGGATGTGTTGCTGGTCCATGCTCAGGACCACCTCATGTGCTCCATGCTTGCTCAGGAGCTCGTGCAGGAGCTGATCTGTCTGTATGAGCGCACTGCAACCAAGAACGCCTAGCGGCGTGCGGTGACTATCCAACCAATCAATGCGAAGGGAATCCCTTATGAAGATCCTTCTTGTTTGCGCAGCTGGTCTGTCTACAAGCATTCTGATGAAGAAACTCGAGAAATATGCGGAGCAAAACGGCATCGAGCTCGATATCGATGCGGTGGGTATCGGCGAGTATCAGGAGACGTGCGCCAATTATGACGTGCTGCTCTTGGGGCCGCAGGTGTCCTACCAGCTCAACACCGTCAAGCAGGGGAGCGGTAAGCCGACCGCGGTCATCCCCGCACAGGACTACGGCATGGGCAACGCCGCCAACGTGCTGGCACTCGCCCAGTCGCTGTTGGGTTAGGAGGCGACCATGGAGAAGTTCATGACCCTGCTTCAGGAAAAACTGACCCCTATCGCCAATTTCTGCGGCACCGAGCGCCACTTTGCCTCCATGCAAAAGGGCTTTATGAGCGCGATCAGCTTCATCTTGGTATCTGCCGTCTTTATGGTCCTCGCCAACCCGCCGGTCACGGCCGACCTGGTGGCGCAGGGCGGGTTCTGGTCCGTCTTTGGCCCTTGGCTCGATTTTGCCACGGCCAATAAGCTCACGCTGCTCATCCCCTTCAACATGACGATGGGCATACTGTCGGTGATCGTGACGTTCGCAATCGCCTATAACCTGGCGGGCACCTACAAGATGCCCAAGCTTAACGCCGGCATGACCTCACTGGTGATGTTCCTGATCGCCGCGGCGCCGTCGTCCTACTACCAGCTTGCTGACGAGTCCGTGCTCCAGGCGGTCCCCTGCACCTATCTGGGTGCGCAGGGCCTGTTTACCGCCATCATCGTTGCCTTGGTCTCCGTCGAGGTCACGCGCTTCTGCCAGACCAAGGGCATCACCATCAAGATGCCCGATGGCGTGCCGCCGTTTTTGTCCGAAACCTTTGGCGCCATCGTACCTATGCTCGCCAACATCCTCATCTTCTTTGGCGGCAACCTGCTGATCCAGATGATCGATCCCGCGCTGTCCATCCCCTCGGTTATCGAGAAGCTGCTCGCTGCCCCGCTTTCCGTCGCAGTTGACTCTGTGCCCGGCGCACTGCTTATCTGCTTCATGACGCTGCTGTTTTGGTGCTTTGGCGTCCACGGCAACATGATCGTAATGCCCATCACCGCCCCGGTCACGCTTGCCGCCTTTGCCGCCAACGCCTCGCTCTATGCTGCCGGGCAGCCGCTTGAGTTCCACCCGGTGCTCATGTCGATGGTCATCAACCTCATCGGCGGCACGGGTAATACGTTCTCTTTTGTGGCGCTCTGCGCGTTTAGGGCAAAGTCGCAGCAGCTCAAGGCATTTGGCAAGGCATCGATCGTGCCGAGCTTCTTCCGTATCTCCGAGCCCGCGATCTTCGGCGCGCCCATCATCTTCAACCCGATCCTCATGATTCCGTTTGTGCTAGGCGGCATGATCTCGGCCCTGCTGTATTGGGGTGCGGTCTCACTGGGTCTTGTCTCTAACTTCTACATCTTGGTGAGCGGCACGTTCCCCATCTTCGTTCAGGGCTTTATCCAGTGCCTCGACCCGCGCATCTGGGTGTTTACGATCGTTTTGATCGTGGTCATGGCTGTGGTCTGGTACCCGTTCTTTAAGGTGTACGACAACCTGCTCCTGGCTCAGGAGCAGGAGAACGTCGCGGCAGCTTCTGCCGAGGATGCTGAGTAGCATGAGTTACTTTGACAGAACGTCTGCCGCCGGTATGCCCGAGGGCTTTTTGTGGGGTGGTGCCCTCGCCGCCAACCAGACCGAAGGGGGCTGGAACGAGGGCGGCCGCGGCATGTCGCACTCCGACCTGATCCCACAGGGTTCCGACCGCTGGGATGTAATGTTTGGCAGGCAAAAGCCCGTGGACGATCCGGACAGGCTGTATCCATGCCGCTGGGGCAACGACTTCTTCCATCATTGGCACGAGGACGTCGAGCTCTTTGCCGAGATGGGCTTTAAGTGCCTGCGTCTTTCAATTTGCTGGAGCCGTATTTTTCCCACAGGGATGGAGGCCGAGCCCAACGGCGAGGGCTTGGAGTTTTACCGTCAGGTATTCGAGGCGCTGCGCGAGCATGGAATCGAGCCGCTTGTGACGCTGTCGCACTACGACTATCCGTTGGCTCTGGTCGAGTGCTATGGTGGCTGGCAAAGCCGAGAGATGATCGAGCGGTATGCGCACTACGTCGAGACCGTCGGACGCGCGTACCAGGGCCTCGTGCGTTATTGGCTTACGTTCAACGAGATCAACAGCGTGGCGCTGTCCTATCTCAACGCGGGTGTCACGCTCGAGGATGAGCGTGACCGTGCAGCCGTGACCGCGGCGTTCTCGCACCATATGTTTATGGCGAGCGCTCGCGCTGTCGAGATTCTGCACAAGATCGATCCCGCAAACAAGGTGGGTTGCATGATCGCTGCCGGCGCGACCTATCCGTACCGTTGTGCGCCCGAGGACGTATGGCTTGCGTATGAGGAGGACCGCGGCCGCTACTTCTACACAGACGTGATGGCTGCGGGCGCCTATCCTGCTTGGAAGCTGCGTGCACTCGAGAAAGAGGGTGTTCACGTGCCCTTTGAGCCGGGCGATACGGAGTATCTGGCAGAGCATACGGTCGACTTCATCTCATTCTCGTACTATTGCTCGCGCTTGGTGTGCGCCGATGATCAGGTGATCGCCGAGAAGGCGGAGGGCAACGTGTTCCCGACGCTGCGCAATCCGTACCTCAAGGATAAAGAGACTGCCTGGAAGTGGCAGATCGATGCGCTGGGTTTGCGCGTGACGCTTGCCGGCTACCACGATCGTTACCATCTTCCGCTCTTTATCGCCGAGAACGGTGTGGGCGGACTCGATGCGCTGGAAGACGGCAAAGTCCACGATGCGTATCATATTGATTACCTGCGAAGGCATATTCTTGCGCTGCGCGATGCAATTGTCGAGGACGGTGTTGACCTGATGGGATACACGCCGTGGGGCTGTATCGATTTGGTGTCGGCCTCGACGGGGCAGATGAAGAAGCGCTATGGCTTTGTTTATGTTGATGCCGATGATATGGGCAAAGGCACGTTCGATCGCTACCGAAAGGACAGCTTCTGCTGGTACCAAAAGGTCATTGCATCAAATGGCGAGGACTTGAGTTAACTCTTGCAGGTCTGTTGCCCCCGCGGTCCGCTTCGGCCGCGGGGGCTTTTGTTATTGAGGCGGCTGTTCATGAGGAGCATTGCAGGCTGCGGAAACCCGGCACTTGGGGACGTTCCTTTCCTGCCGGCAGCTTGGGACAGTCCTTAAAGGCCGCATCGATCAACTGCGGAAAGCACATCCCAGAATGAGCGTCCAACATGGGGTGCGGTTTCCCTTGAGGCCCTCAATCGGAAAATGCATCCCGGATTTTTGTCGAAAAGCGGTCCCTAGTTTCCCAAACGGGCCGCTAACGGAAAGCGCATCCCGCTATTGGGCCCCAAAGCAGGATGCGCTTTCCGTGCCAGCGGTTCCGGGCATCCAGAGACCACTCATTTAAGTCTGTCCCCAATGACTAGTAGTAGGCCCACATGGCTTCGACTTCGTTAAGGACCTCTACGACACCCCAGCGGCGGGCGCTGCGGCTGGCCGAGTTGGGGTCGAAGACTTGAATCTGGTCGGCGTCGTCAATACCGTAAAGCACAATGTAGTGTCCAACGCTGGTAAAGGTGCCCGGCCGAACGGCGGCGATGACGGGCGCTCCCGAACGCAGCGCCTGAGTCATCGAGTCGCGATCGTTATGGAGTTCCGTTCCGTTAAGTCCCAACTGCCACGCGCCGCTCGTCATAAACGACCATTCGGTTGCACCGGTGGGGGCGTAATTGCCCGCCTCGGAAAGCGCGCACATATCGACGGGGGTCATATCGGTGCGTCCCGTCTTAAAGATATAGACCATGGTGAGGCACGTAGGCCCGCAGGCATTTTGGCGGATGGTGCCGCCGGCGTAAGGCAGCTCCGACGCGCAGGGTCGATCTGATAGATATGGGGCATCGTGCCGGCTTGCCATTGCGAGCGCGGGGTCGAAAAGGCGAAAGAATAACCGGGCGCGACGGGGGCCTTGAGCAGTTTGTCCTCGGCGGTGGGCTCGAGACCGGCC
>USCJ01000075.1 GCA_900553215.1 uncultured Collinsella sp. | reverse complement strand
AACTCTCCTAATTATTTGGATGAGTCGTTTACTTACTTGTGCTGTTACCGTCTTCCCGCTGTTGTTGGGGTATGCTTTGTTCGTATGTAAACGTTTGACATGTTGATGGGGGAGGGTGCTATGGCTCGCGAGGGCGCTCGTTCTAAGGATTCTGCTAAGCCTGGCATCAAGGAAGTTGCAGCGGTGGCGGGGGTTTCGCCTACTACGGTATCTCGCGTGCTTAATAATCGCGGCTATATTAGCCAAGAGACCCGCGATAAGGTCCATGCCGCGATGGAGCGCATCAACTATACGCCCAACGATATCGCCCGTGCCATGCTCAACGGTCGCCTGAATCTTATCGGTATGATCGTTCCCTTTGTGAGCAGCCCGTTCCATGCTCAGGTTGTGCAGGCGGTCGAGCGCACGTTAGCGGAAAACGGCTTTAAGATGTTGCTGTGCAACAGCGCCAATCGACCCGATCTTGAGCGTTCCTATATTGACATGCTCCGCCGCAATATGGTCGACGGCGTCATCGTCAACTCCCTCAATATCGGTGCCGAGGCATATGCCGAGATGGGCTTGAGCCTGGTTGGCATCGACTGCGATCTTGGCGAGGGCTCTGTCCAGATTGCAAGTGACAGCTATGGCATTGGCGAGCTCGCCACGCGCCGTCTGATTGATGACGGCTGCAGGCGTATCCTGTGCCTGCGCAGCAATAGCCGCATGCGCATGCCTGCCAATAAGCGTACCGATGCCTACCTCGATGTTGTTGAGCAGGCCGGTTTGTCCGCGCTTGTCCGTGAGGTTGAGTTCGTTAAGCCCGACGACGAAAAGGGCGCGGTCGTTGCGAAGATCCTCGATGAGAACCCCGATATTGACGGCATCTTTGCGGGAGACGATACGATGGCGGCCATCTGTCTCAACGTGATGAAGCAGCGCGGCTTGAGCGCTCCAGACGATATTAAGGTCGTGGGCGCGGATGGTGCCCGCCGCACCATGACGTTTATGCCTGACTTAACAACCGTACGTCAAGATATCGATCGCATCGGAGAGCTCGCGGCGCAATCCATCATCGCTCTTATTAACGGCGATAATCCCGAATCGAATATCAAGCTCCCCGTTGAACTCATTGAGGGCAAAACCGCGTAGTTCATCCCGTGCCAAAAGAATTCCTCAAACGCCTCTGATGACCGTTCGCCGGCATATGTCAACCGTTTACCGACGACTGGAACTGCGAAAAGACGTATTGGTATGAAAACGTTTGACATATGAAAACGATTGACATATCTTGCCATTGTACCGAGTTAGTATGTCGTGGAAAGGAAGTCTCGGATGCACAAGGTGTATTACCAGCCTGAGGGAATTTGGGTAGGCGACATCATGCCGTACGGCGAGGACGGCACGTTCTATCTCTATCATCAGCGTGACACGCGTAACCCCGAACCTTTCGGAGAGCCGTTTGGCTGGGCACTCGCTACGACCAAGGATTTCGTCAACTACAAGGACTTTGGCGAGAGCCTTGAGCGCGGCGGCGACGAGGAAGTCGACCAGTACATTTATGCCGGCACGGTGTTTAAGGTGGGCGACAAGTACCATGCGCTCTACACTGGTTGCAATCGCGATAAGGTCCGCGCACGTTTGATGAAGCAGGTTCTTCTTCACGCAACGAGCGACGACGCCGTCAAGTGGGAGAAGAACATCGCCGAGACGCTGCTTCCGCCCCAGGAGGGTTACGATGACCGCAACTGGCGCGATCCCTTTGTGCTTTGGGATGAGGAGAACGAAGAGTACATGCTCATCCTCGGCACGCGTGTGGGCGAGGACAAGCGTCTGATGACCGGCCGCCTGGTCAAGTTCACCTCCAAGGATCTGACCAACTGGGAGTTCCAGGGCGACTGGTGGAACCCGGGCCTGTACACCATGTTTGAGATGCCTGATCTCTTTAAGATGGGCGACTGGTGGTACCTCGTCTTTTCCGAGTACAGCGACGGCAACAAGACCCGTTACCGCATGTCCAAGTCCATCAACGGTCCTTGGATTACCCCCGCTGACGACTCCTTCGACGGCCGCGCGTACTACGCCGCTCGCACCGCATTCGATGGCGAGCGTCGCGTTCTCTTTGGTTGGGTTCCTACGCGTGACGAGGGCGGCGACCCCAGCTCTTACCTATGGGGTGGCACCTTTATGCCCCTCGAGATCGTTCAGCGTGCCGACGGAACGCTCGGCACCAAGCTCCCCGACAGCATGCTTGGCGCCTTTGGCGAGGCTAAGGCAGTCGAGACCTTTGAGCTTTCCTGCGAGTCGGGCAAGGTCGAGCAGGTGCTCGCCGCAGATGCCGGCTCCACCTACTTGCTCGATGCCGACATTGAGCTCGGCGGTAACGCTGCCGGCTTCTCGGTCAAGTTCGCCGAGGACGCCGAGACCGGTCTTGCCTATGAGTTCCGCGCCAACCTGCGCGAGGGCAAGCTCGAGTTCACGCCGGCTCCCCAGTACCCGTGGTTCCAGGTCAACAACATGGGCCTCGAGCGTCCGTTGTTCTTTAAGGGCGAGGGCACTCACCATGTGCGTCTGGTCGTCGACGACGACATCGCGACCATCTTTGTCGATGACGTTGCGCTCAACGCTCGCTTCTGCAACAAGCAGGGCCAGGGTGTGGCGCTTACCGTCACCGACGGTGCGCTCAAGTGCGCAAACGCAACGATCGCGTCTCTGTAGCGGCAACGAACCGTTTTATGATTTAGAAAAGGAATGGAGAGGAACATGGACTACAAGGCAGTGTCCCAGCAAGTCGTCGACAACGTCGGCGGACTGGAGAACATCGAGGGCGCCACGCATTGCGTGACCCGTCTGCGTCTGGTGCTCAAGGATACGAGCAAATACAACAAGGCCGAGCTCGAGAACATCGATGGCGTCAAGGGCGTGCTGTACAACAGCGGCCAGCTCATGATCATCTTCGGTACCGGTACCGTCAACAAGGTTTACGATGAGTTTATGGCTCTGACGGGCGTTAAGGAGATCAGCGCTTCCGAGGTCAAGGGCGCCGAGGCGGACAAGAAGGGCAAGTTCTTCTCGGTCCTCAAGGTATTCTCGGACATCTTTATCCCCATCATTCCCGCCTTCGTCGGCGCTGCAATCATCATCGGCCTTAAGTCGCTGATCGTTGCCAACGGCCTCTTTGGCATGGAGGGCAGCCTCGCCGATCACAGCGAGTTCCTCAAGAACCTCGCAAGCTTCTTTGCCATTATCGCCACCACGTTCGACTACCTGCCTGTCCTGGTTATGTACAGCGCAGTCAAGCGTTTTGGCGGTAACCCGATCCTGGGCATCCTCGTCGGTATCGTCATGGTTCACCCGAGCCTTATGAACCGCAACACGTTCGTTATGGACCCGACGGGTGCTGAGTACTGGAACTTTGGTCCGCTCTCCATTCCCATGGTTGCTTTCCAGGGCGGCGTGTTCCCTGCAATTCTGACCGCCTGGTTTATGGCCAAGGTCGAAAAGATTGCCCAGAAGTACATCCCCGAGGTCGTTTCGTTCGTCTTTGTCCCGACCGTTACCCTGATTCTTGCTAACGTCGCCCTGTTCACCGTGTTCGGCCCGCTCGGTAACCTGATCGGTGACGTCCTCGCCGGCGTAATCGATATCCTGTACAACAGGATGGGCGTCTTTGGTGCCTTTGTCTTCGCCGCGTTCCTGCAGCCGCTCGTCGTTACCGGTACGCATCAGTTCATCCAGGGTATCGAGGCAAACCTTGTTGCCACGACTGGCTTCAACTACATCCAGGCCATCTGGTCGGTTTCCATCATCGCCCAGGGCGGCGGCGCCATCGGTATGTACCTCATTCACAAGAAGCACTCCAAAGAGCGCAACATCTGCATGTCGTCCTTTATCCCGACGCTGGTCGGAATCTCCGAGCCCGCTATCTTTGCTGCAAACATGCGCTATTCGATCATTCCGTTCATCTGCGCATGCATCGGTGCAGGCTGCGGCGGTGCCTTCGTCAAGCTCTTTGAGGTGCGCGCTATCGGTCAGGGTCTGACCGGCGTGCTTGGCCTGCTCATCGTCACGCCCGAGACCCTCGTGTGGTATGTGGCTGGCAATCTCATCGCCTTTATCGTGCCAATCGTCTTGATCTTTGCCTACAACAAGGCAAAGGGCGTGCCGACCACCGATGAAGAGGGCGCTGGCGCTGGCTTCGACGTTAGCTTCTAGTTGAGCCGTTCAGTGTAATCTGAGGATAAGTCCATTTGAGGAAGGGCGTTCGACTCGTGTGAGTCGAGCGTCCTTCCCCATAGACGAGAAAGTCAACGGCGATGTTTAATCAAAAAAATAAGGTGACACGCGCGGACTATGAGCAGTGGCGTGCCGGACAGGATGAGACGGCGGCCCGCATCGCGTCCGACCCCGATAGGCTTCTGTTCCATGTGGAGCCTGAGCTTGGCTGGCTCAACGACCCCAACGGTTTGGTTCAGATTGGTGATACGTATCACATCTATCATCAATACGATCCGTTCGATGCTGCGCATGGCGGTCCAGTGCTTTGGAACCATCTGACGACAAAGGATTTTGTGACGTACGAGAATCGCGGCCCCGCGCTGTTCCCCGATTCCGATTTGGATTCGAACGGAGCGTATTCTGGTTCTGCCTTTGTACGTGATGGCAAGATTCACTACTTCTATACCGGCAACGTCAAGCATTTTGATCGCGATGATTACGACTACGTGTTGACGGGTCGTGAGCAAAACCAGATTCATATGGTTGCGGAGAACCCCGACGAATTGGGCGAGAAGCGCATAGCTGTTGGACCGGTCGATTACCCCGACGATATCGGTACGCACGTGCGCGACCCCAAGATCCTTGAGCACGATGGTATCTACTACATGGTTCTGGGCGCTCGTACGAAAGACGACCGTGGCTGCGTGCTTGTCTATACCTCGCGCAATCTTGAGGACTGGAGCTATGCGACGCGCATTGAGTTGGGCGAGAAGTTTGGCTTTATGTGGGAGTGCCCCGATCTGTTTGAGCTCGATGGCGAGCTTATTCTCGTTTGCTGTCCGCAGGGTGTGCCTGCCGATGGTTGGCGTTACCGCAATCCGCATCAGTGCGTGTGGTTTCCCATCGAGGCCGATTGGGAGGCGCCGAGCTTTAAAATCGTCGGGCAGGGCATGCCCCCGATGGTCGATGCCGGTTTTGATTTCTATGCTCCGCAGTCCTTTGAGGATGCTGCAGGCCGGCGATTGATGATCGGATGGTCGGGTTGCCACGATGCGACGGCGGAAAACCCGACGGTGGCGCGCGGGTGGCAGTGCGCGTTGACGGTGCCGCGAGAGCTGAGCATGCGCGATGGTAAGCTCTGCCAGCAGCCGGCGCACGAGATTGAGAGGATGCGCGGCGGCTGCGTTCGTGCTGTAGGCGGAGAGACAGTCGAGGAGCCGGGCCGCCTGTTTGATCTTGTGGTTTCCTGTGAGGGCGCCAAGATGGTCGAGCTCGAAATCCGCAAGGGTGTCTTTGTGCGTTATGCGGAGGGGATGCTTACCCTCGATATGGGTAATGAAGGCTATGGGCGAGACCGGAGGTCGATTGAGCTCAGCGAGCTTCGCGACCTGCGCGTGCTTTCGGACACTACGATGGTCGAGATTTTTGCCAACGGCGGCGAGGCAGCACTTACGAGCCGTACCTATTCGCCGGCGGTTTCGGCGATGGGGTTGCATGCCGAGGGTGCGGCGTCGATGGATTTCTACCGCCTCGCGCATTAACCGTGCGTGGAGCACGATTGGACTTGCCGGGCGGAATGTGTCGCAGTTGCCGCAGCGAACTACCGTTTATCGTGTATAGCTACCGTTTGCGGAGTAAGTAACACATTGTTGCAAACCGTGTAGAATCCTAAATAAGCACGGAGTTTTCCAGGGAGACGCTGTCCTTTGTTGTGTGCAAGGGGCGGCGTCTCTTTGGCGCTCTGCCGCCGTTGTGCAACAGTGCGGCGGCGCGTGCCATGTATTGAAAAGCCAATGTCGAGATGGGTCGTGATAATAATGGGCAAGTACGTAATCGTGGTTGAGTCTGGGTCGGATGTGACGCCGGAGCTCTGCGAGCGCTACGGCATCGTGCGCGTGCCTATGCATGTCACGATTGGTGACGAGACCGTCGAGGACGGTTCGATCGATCCGCTTGAGATATACTCGCGCTG
Organism: uncultured Collinsella sp.; assembly: GCA_900553215.1. Classification (GTDB taxonomy): domain Bacteria; phylum Actinomycetota; class Coriobacteriia; order Coriobacteriales; family Coriobacteriaceae; genus Collinsella. The sequence continues at coordinate 663 of USCJ01000075.1, read as the reverse complement.
CAACGAGTTGGGTGTGATGCCCAAGACCAGTGGCTGTTCGCCAGCGGATTTTGCGCATGTGTACGACCGCATTCATGCCGAGCAGCCCGATGCGACCATTTTGCATCTTGCATATTCCGAGGCCACGACCTGTTCGCATCAGTCCTCTAAGATTGCGGCCCAGGGGCGCGACTACGTGTTCTCCATGGACACGCGCTTTGTCTCGGTGGGCCAGTCGCTCGTTGTCGTCGAGACTGCCAAATACATCGAGGCTCACCCCGATGCCACCGTCGACGAGATCTTTGCATTTACGAACTCCGTCATGGACCGCGTGCTGCTGGGCTTTGTTCCTACGGACCTTGCCTTCCTTAAGGCGGGCGGTCGCTTGTCCAACGTCGCGTTCCTGGGCGCCCATCTGCTCAAGATTAAGCCCTGCATTGAGGTAACGGGCGGCAAGTTCGTGGCAACCAAGAAGTTCCGCGGCTCTATGCTCAAATGCGCCCGCGCCTTTATTGACCACATGGTTGCCAAGGGCGAGATCGACTACTCGCACATTGGCTTGGCATATTCGGTAGGTCTTTCCGAGGAGCTGCGCGACGACATGGAAGTCTATGCGCACGACCTGGGCTTTAAGGACATTACCTGGACTCAGGTCGGCGGCGTCATCTCGAGCCATTGCGGCCC
>USCJ01000074.1 GCA_900553215.1 uncultured Collinsella sp. | reverse complement strand
GAGCCGGTGGGGGCGACGTCGGCCGACGGTAACGCGGCGGTCGATTATCTGATTGACGCCGCGCGCACCTATGGCCCCGATCTGGTCTACGTGGCGACCGGTCCGCTCTCCAACCTGGCACTTGCCTTGGAGCGTGATGCGGCGGCGATGATGTCTATCGGTCGCATGGTCGTGATGGGCGGTGCGCTTACCGTGCCCGGAAACGTGAGTGCGGGCGCCGAGGCCAATATGGCAGGTGATCCCGAGGCGGCCGATGCCGTGCTGCGTTCGGGCCGCAAGCTCACTATGGTGGGTCTGGATGTGACGCATCGCGTGGTGCTCACGCGTCGCGACATTGCCGGCTGGACGGGCTCGGGCACCATGGCCGGTTGCGCGTTTGCGAGCATGGTGGAGCACTACATTGGCTCGTACGAGATGAACGCCCCCTACCTGGGTGGCTGCGCGCTGCACGATCCGCTGGCCGTCGCCGTGGCGATCGACCCCACGCTCGTGGGCGCGCTCGGCTGCAACCTGCGCGTCGACCTGCTGGGCGAGTATCGCGGCCGCACTATCTGTGACGAGCACCGTCTGTCCGATCCGGATAAGAGCGCGCTCGTGGCGCTCACCGTGGACGCCCCGCGCTTCCTGTCCGAGTTCAAGGCCCGTATGGCTCGTGTCCTGGGCTAAATGATTTCTGTGCCCCGTTCCAGATTAGCTACCGAGTAAATACGCCCGTTGGGGGAATAGTCGTGCCACTTCGCTTGACAACAGGCTAAACTAGCTCTTAAACATTTACTATTCTGTTTAGATTGAATTTGCGGTCGTTTAGTTGTCGAGCCATCGAGCTGCGATGCTCCGCCACGACCGTTGCTAGGGGGAACAATGGCCAAAGCAAGTGTTCGTGAGATCAGCCGCATCACCGGTTTTTCGCCTGCAACCGTGTCCAACGCGCTCAACCGCAAGCGCAGCGTGAGCGAGGAGACCGCCAAGGTCATCCTGGAGTGCGCGCAGTCGCTCGGCTATCAGCAGTCGACGCAGCTCGAGAGCATCCAGTTTGTGCTTGCGCGCAAGACGGGCGCCATCCTGGATGAGAGCACCTTTCACCCCGCGGTTATTGAGGGCGTGGAGCGCCAGGCGCGTCGCCACGGCATGAGCACGAGCTTTGTTTCGCTCGACTTTAGCGATCTTGACGCCGTACGTCCGCAGGTCGAGGGCCTGATCGCCGATCCGTCCGCTGCTATCGTGCTGATGGGTACCGAGCTGGGTGAGGAAGACTACGCCTTGTTTGCCAACGCTGCCGCTCACCTGATCGTGCTCGACGGCTGGAGCGATCGTCAATACTTTGATGCCGTGGTCATTGCCAACACCGATTCGGTACTGCGCGCTGTGGACTACCTTATCGAGAAAGGTCACAAGCAAATCGGCTATCTGGCGGGCGACCTTCGCATCCGCAACTTTAAGGACCGCGAGCGCGGCTATCGCCAAGCGCTTGAGGATGCGAGCCTCGAGGCCAATCCGGCATGGCGCGTCACGCTGGGCACCACGCTCGAGGGCGCTTATCGCGATATGGGCGCGTGGCTCGACAATTCCTCGCGCGAGGATCTGCCAACGGCTTTCTTTGCCGAAAACGACGTGCTCGCCGTGGGTGCCATGCGCGCGCTCAACGAGCACGGTATTCGCGTGCCCGAGGATGTCTCGATCATCGGCTTTGACGATCTGTCTTTGGGCGCCTTTTCCAACCCGCCGCTCACCACGGTGCACGTTCCCAAGCACGAGGTGGGCGAGATCGCGGTGCGCCGCCTGGTGGGCAACATCCGCAATCCCAAGAGCTATACCTGCAAAACGGCCGTGTCGACCTATTTTGTCGAGCGCCAGAGCGTGCGTGAAATCTAAGCGAAGGCAGCATCGCTCGCGGCGCGTCAAAGCGCGCGAGGGCAGTAAAAACAACCCTATTCAAAAAGGGGGTCCTTCGGGGCCCTCTTTTTGTTCTCCTTGTATGTTCAGTTTGTTTACATACCGTTTAGGCTGATTTATCTACCTCCTACGAGTATTTCGCGCTAAACTTCTAAACAGAATAGTAAAACATTTAGTAAACAGAACAAAACGTAACAAGCGTCTGTTTACTGAACATGTGACTAGGGGAGGACGTACATGGATAAGATCAAGCTCGGCTTTGTGCCCACGCGCCGCAGTATTTTTAGCGCGCCGGACGCGATCAAGTATCGCGGCCTGACGGCTGATCGCCTGCGCGAGATCGGCGTCGACATTGTGGACATCGACGACATTAACGACGAGGGCCTGCTGTTTGACGACAGCCATATCGAGCCTATCGTCAAGAAGTTCCGCGCCGAGGGCGTCGACGGCATCATGCTGTGCCACGCCAACTTTGGCACCGAGTACGTTTGCGCCCGCCTTGCCCGTGAGCTCGGCCTGCCCGTGCTGCTGTGGGGCCCGCGCGACGAGCGCCCCGAGCCCGACGGCACCCGCCTGCGCGATAGCCAGTGCGGCCTGTTCGCCACCGGCAAGGTCCTGCGCCGCTTCCAGGTTCCCTTTACCTATATGACCAACTGCCGCCTGACCGATCCCGAGTTCGAGCGCGGCGTCTGGGACTTCCTGGCCGTGTGCAACGTGGTCAAGACCTTCAAGCACGCTCGCATCCTGCAGATGGCCACCCGTCCGTTCGACTTCTGGTCCACTATGTGCAACGAGGGCGAGCTGCTCGAGAAGTTCAATATTCAGCTTTCGCCTATCCCCATGACCGAACTTGTTCAGGCCGTGCGCGACGCCCAGACCGACGAGCAGGCCATGGCCGCCATGCTCGACCACATTCGCGACAGCTTTGAGATCTGCATCCCCGAGGACAAGGTCCCCGCGGTCGCAGGGCTTGCTATCGCCATGAAGCGCCTGGTCGAGAAGTACGGCTGCAACGCCGGCGCCATCCAGTGCTGGAACGCCCTGCAGGACGAGCTGGGCATTATGCCCTGCGCCGCCAACGCCATCCTCAATGAGATGGGTATCCCCGTCGTGTGCGAGACCGATATCCACGGCGCCATTACCGCGCTGATGGTCGAGGCCGCCGACCTGGGCCGTCACCGCGGCATGTTCGCCGACTGGACCGTGCGCCATCCCGATAACGAGAACGGCGAGCTGCTGCAGCACTGCGGCCCCTGGCCCTGCAGCTGCGCGGCCGTCAAGCCTAAGCTCACCTATCCGCTGGCTTTCGGTCACCCCGGTGCGCTGACGGCCGAGGCCAAGCACGGCGACCTCACCCTTGCCCGCTTTGATGGCGACAACGGCGAGTATTCGCTGCTGCTCGGCAACGCTCGCGGCATCGACGGGCCGGCCGGCATGGGCACCTATCTGTGGGTTGAGGTCGACAACCTCAAGCGCCTCGAGGCCAAGATCGTCGAGGGCCCCTACATCCACCACTGCGTCGCCATTCACGCCAACGTGGTGCCGGTGCTCTACGAGGCGTGCAAATACATTGGCATCCAGCCCGACCTATACGACCCGATTGAAGAAGACGTCAAAGCCTACCTGCGAGGAGAGTAGAAATGGCAACTATCGAAGAGCTTGAGTCCCTGCGTTGGGACCTTCGCCGCGATTGCGTCGATATCATCATGGCTGGCGCCGGCGGCCACATCGGCGGCGACATGTCGGTGATCGATGCCCTCATGACCCTCTATGCCAACCATCTCAACATTTCGCCCGAGACCGTCGACGACCCCAACCGCGACCGCTTTGTGCTCTCTAAGGGCCACGCCATGGAAGCCTACTACGCGGTGCTGTGCCACGAGGGCTATCTGGACCTCGACGACGTCAAGGCCCGCTTCTCCAAGTTCGGCAGCCCCTACATCGGTCACCCCAACAACAAGCTCAAGGGCATCGAGATGAACTCCGGCTCGCTGGGCCATGGCCTGCCCGTGGCCGTCGGCATGGCGCTTGCCGGCAAGATGGACGGCCGCGACTACCGCGTCTGCACCATCATGGGCGACGGCGAGCTTGCCGAGGGCTCGGTCTGGGAAGGCGCCATGAGCGGTGGCAACTACCAGCTCGATAACCTGTGCGCGCTCGTGGACCGCAACCGCCTGCAGATCAGCGGCAGCACCGAGGACGTCATGAAGCAGGATTCGCAGGAGGAGCGCTGGGCCGCCTTCGGCTGGAACGTGCTCTCCATTCCGGGCAACGACGTCCAGGCCATCGACGCCGCGCTGACGCTGGCCGCCGAGACCAAGGGTAAGCCCACGGTCATCATCCTCAACACGGTGAAGGGCTATGGCTCGCCCGTTATGGAGGACAAGGCCGCCTGGCATCATCACTTGCCCAACGATGAGGAATATGCCCAGATCATCGCCGATTTCGCTGCCCATAAGGAGGCCATCAATGGCTAACAAGATCGCCAATCGCAAGGTTATCTGCGACACGCTGCTCGAGGCCGCGAAGACCGATAAGGACATCGTCGTCCTGTGCTCCGACTCCCGCGGCTCCGCGTCGCTCACGCCGTTCTTTGATCAGTATCCCCAGCAGTCCGTCGAGGTCGGCATCGCCGAGCAGGACCTGGTGAGCATCGCCGCCGGCATGGCTTCGTGCGGCAAGAAGGCCTGGGCCGCCTCGCCGGCGTCCTTTGTGACCACGCGCTCGTATGAGCAGTGCAAGGTCGACGTCTCGTACTCCAACACCAACGTCAAGCTCATCGGCATCTCGGGCGGCGTGTCCTACGGCGCCTTGGGCATGAGCCATCACTCCGCGCAGGATATCGCCGCTATGAGCGCGATTCCCAACATGCGCGTGTATCTGCCGAGCGACCGCTTCCAGACCGCCGAGCTCGTGCGCGCCCTGGTAGCCGACAACAAGCCGGCCTACATCCGCGTGGGGCGCAACCCGGTGGAGGACGTGTACGCCGAGGGCGAGTGCCCGTTCCAGATGGATCGCGCCACCTGGGTGCGTCGCGGCACCGATGTGACGCTTGTCGCCACCGGTGAGATGGTCCGCCATGCCGTGGACGCCGCCGACCTGCTGACCGAGCAGGGCATCTCGGCGACGGTGCTCGACATGTATTGCGTCAAGCCGCTTGACGCCGAGGCCGTGATTGAGGCCGCCGGTGCCACGCGCGCCGTCGTGACCGTCGAGGAACACAGCCCCTTCGGCGGCCTGGGCTCTATGGTCGCGCAGGTGGTGGGCGAGCATTGCCCGCGTCCGGTCAAGTGCCTCTCCCTGCCCGACGCGCCGGTCATCACCGGCACGAGCCCCGAGGTCTTTGCGCACTACGGCCTGACGGGCGAGGGAATCGCCAAGACGGTCGCCGAGTTCCTTCCCGCAGAGTAATTGGTGCATCGGGGACAGGTTTGCACCAATCCTTTTAGGTTGAATTCTGAGCAGGCCGGCTGCGCTCTCATGAGCCGGTCGGCCACTCGCTCCTTGTCCGTCGGGTTTTAGTTTTGAATCGACGGGGGAGACAGGAGAGTACATGAGCAAATACATCATCGGAATCGATCAGTCCACACAGGGTACTAAGGCGCTGCTGGTGGACGAGGGCGGCCATCTGATCCATCGCGCCGATCGCTCGCATCGCCAGATTGTCAACGAGGCCGGCTGGGTGAGCCATGACCCGGCCGAGATCGCCGCCAACGTGCTGGCTGTGGCACGCACCGTGGTGGAGGAGACCGGGGTCGATCCGGCCGACGTCGCCGGCGTTGGCATTTCCAACCAGCGCGAGACCACCGTTGCCTGGAGCCGCACGACGGGCGAGCCGCTGTGCGATGCCGTGGTGTGGCAGTGCGCCCGCGCCCGCGAGCTGTGCGACGAGCTGGCTGCGCGCGAAGGCGTGGCCGAGCTGGTGCGTGACACGACGGGTCTGGTGCTCTCGCCCTACTACCCGGCGGGCAAGATGACTTGGATCCTCGCGAACGTTCCCGCGGCTGCCGAGGCCGCGGCGGCGGGCGAGCTGTGTCTGGGCACCATCGATGCTTGGGTGGTCTGGACGCTCACGGGCGGCGCGGAGTTCCGCTGCGACTGGTCCAATGCCAGCCGCACGCAGCTCTTCGACCTGCGCCGTGGCTGCTGGAGCGAGCCGGTGTGCGAGGCCTTTGGCATCGATCCGGCCTGCTTGCCGCAGGTGACCGATTCCGACGGCCTGTTCGGCACAACGGACCTGGGCGGCTTTTTGCCGGCCCCCGTGCCGGTGCACGGCGTGCTGGGCGACAGCCATGCGGCCCTGTTTGCGCAAGGCTGCCACAGCCGCGGCATGGCCAAGGCGACCTATGGCACCGGCAGCTCGGTCATGATGAACGTCGGCGACGAGTTTGTCGCCAGCTCGCACGGGCTTTCGAGCTCGCTTGCATGGCGTATGGATGGCGTGACCGAGTATGTGCTCGAGGGCAACGTGAGCTACGCCGGCGCCGTCAAGACCTGGCTGCGCGACGACCTGGAGCTCATCAACAACCCCGAGGAGGTCACCGACCTGTGCTACGCCGCCAATCCGGCGAGCCGCGTCTACTTTGTGCCGGCGTTTACCGGCCTGGGTGCGCCGCACTGGGCAAGTGATGCCGAGGGCTGCGTCTTTGGCATGACGCGCACCACGGGCCGCGCGGAGTTCGTAAAGGCCGCCGATGAGTCGATCGCCTATCAGATCTTCGACGTCATTGATGCGATGGTCGAGGATTCGGGCGCCGCACTGGCCGAGCTTCGTGTTGACGGCGGCCCCACGCGTGACGCGTACCTGATGCAGTTTGAGAGCGACTTGGTCGGCTCGCCCATCCGCATTGCGAGCAATGACGAGATGAGCGGTCTGGGCGCAGCTTGGGCCTGCGGCATTGCGCTGGGCATGTACGCGCGCGATGTCGTTGACGTCTATGGCGCCCGC
>USCJ01000073.1 GCA_900553215.1 uncultured Collinsella sp. | reverse complement strand
AGCGACCTCCGCGATCATGGCGGCGTTATCGGTACAGGCAGACAAGGGCGGCACCGTTACACGAATCCCCTGACGCCCAAGCTTCTTGATCATCATCTCGCGCAGATGCGGGTTGGCCGAGACGCCGCCACCGATGCAGTATTCCTTGCATCCGGTAGCGTGCAGTGCGTTTTTGGCCTTCTTGTACTGCACGTCAAAGACAGCTGCCTCAAACGAAGCCGCCAGATCGGGCAGGTGAATCGTGCGACCGGCCTTGGTCTCTTGCTCGATGTAGAGCGTCACCGCCGTCTTGAGGCCCGAAAGCGAGAAGCGGTAGTCCCCCCTGCTGTTAAGCGCACGGGGGAAATCGATCGCCTTGGGGTTGCCCGTCTCGGCCAGCTTGGAGATGATGGGGCCACCGGGATAGCCCAGACCCAACGCCTTGGCCACCTTGTCGAAGGCCTCGCCCACAGCATCGTCGAGTGTCTCACCAAGTACCTCGTAGTCGCCCCACGCCTTCACGTGCACGAGCATGGTGTGCCCGCCCGAGACAAGCGTGAAGATGAACGGCGGCTTGAGGTCGGGCTGCGCCAGCAAGTTGGCAAACAGGTGCCCCTCCAGATGGTTGACGCATACGAGCGGCTTACCGGCAGCGTAGGCAAAGCCTTTGGCAAAGGCAACGCCCACCACGAGGGCGCCCACCAGGCCCGGACCCTGTGTCACGCCCACGGCGGCAAGCTCGCTGGGAGCAATGGCCCCGCCCTCAAGACCAAGCGATGCTGCGGCATCCTCGAGCGCCGCATCCACGACACTCACAATCACCTCAACGTGTTTGCGCGAGGCGATCTCGGGCACCACGCCGCCAAAGCGGGCATGAAAATCAATCTGTGTCGACACCTGGTTGGCCAGCATATTGCCATCCGCATCGATAATCGCCACGGCCGTCTCGTCGCAGGAACTCTCGATAGCGAGCACTAGGCGGCGGCGCTCAATTTCGGCACGCTCCCCCTCTGAGCGCCCAGGCGCAGGCAGCGGCCATACGCGCTGCTCTGCCGCCGTCGGCTCGGGCGAAGCATTGTCGACCGGAAGCACGAGGGGCAGCGGAGCCGTCATGACGATGGCATCCTTGCCGGCACCATAGTAGCCGCGGCGCCGTCCTGCCTCGGTAAAGCCCAGAGCGTTATAAAGCGCGATCGCTCCCTCGTTGCCGTCCTCGACCTCGAGCGAAGCCGTGGTGCAGCCGAGCATCTGGGCATCATAGCTCACGTGCGACAGCAGCTTGCGGGCAATGCCCTCACGGCGATGTGCCGGGTCGACGGCGACATCCAGAATCTGCACATCACCGTCCACGACCATACCGCCGGCAAGGCCCAGCAGCTTGCCGTCGTCGTGTGCCACCCACCAACTACGCGGTGCAGCGACGTCCTCGCTCAGTTCGGACAGGAACATGCCCGGCGTCCACGCCTCGTGTCCGGCACCTTCAAAGCAGGCAGCCTCCAGCGCGCTCGCGCCCTCGGCATCCGCCGCGCCCATGGGACGGAACTGCAGATGACGACCGGCGAGCTCATCGGCAACGCCCGTAATTTCGCTCTGTGCACTCTCGGCAAGACCAAGACGCTTGCGCTCGTTTTCCTCGGCATCCGAAAGGCGCGTGTAAATCGGCAGGGCGCGAGCCGGATCGCCGTCACCCGCAGCGTGCGCGAGCAGCAAGCCCTCGCCCGAAGGCCACCACAGGTCGCGCTCCACGCAGCGGGCGGTCTCGTCCTCACCCAGCAGCTTGCCATAGCGCACGAGACCGTCACCGGTCAGCTGAACCTGGTCCCAGCCCGCTGCTTGGCGCCACTCATCGAGCGCCACGGCGGCCTTGACCACGTGTTCGCGCTCAAATTGACGCTCGGGACCCTCATCGACCAGCATATACAGCGCCGGATATACCTCACCGCGCATAGCATCGGCCAAGATACCAAGCTTGCCGCGCACGCCAGCCTTCCACGCCGTCCAAGCGCAAGCGTCGAGCGTCGACACGCCCAGCAGCGGAACATTGGCACCACGCGCGAGGCCCTTGGCAGTGGAGATGCCGATGCGCACACCCGTAAAGGACCCCGGGCCGCGACCGACCACATAGCAACCAACATCGCTGCGATCCAGACCGGCTTGAGCCAGCACGCCATCAACGGTATTCACGAGCTCAACGTTGGCGTGACGGCGACACATGTGGTCGCCACTCACGAGCTTCGTCTCGCCCGTCTGCCCATCAATCCAGCTTGCCGCGCAGGCAAGCATGTCGGTCGAGGTATCGAGCGCCACCACCAGCGCGTTGTCGTTATGCAAGCTCATCTTGTACAGCCTTATCAATCAAATGGGAAAGCTCCATTGCGCGGTCACCGTGCGCCTCAAGCGTTATCGTTCGCACATCGCTGTCGCCCTCATCACGCTTGAGCGTCACCGAAAGATACTCATCCGTCAGCTCGTCCTGGAATTGTTCGCCCCATTCCAGCAGGCAAGCACCCTCATAGCCCAGCACATCGAAAATGCCCGTATCCTCGAGCTCGTAGGCATGCTCCAGGCGGTATAGATCAAAGTGAAACAGCGGAATACGACCTTGATCGTGAACGGCCATGAGCGCAAACGTAGGACTCGTAACCATATGCCCATCGCCCAGCCCGCGCGAGACGCCCTTGGTAAAGTGAGTTTTGCCCACTCCCAGGCCACCGGTCAGGATGAGCACATCGCCGTCCTCAAGGCACGGTGCAATTAGCTCGCCAAAGTACTCCGTATCGGCAGCGCAAGTCGTTTTGTAAGTACCTACCCCCAGGCGCTCCAGGGACATATATGCTCCTTATTATTCCGAGGCGTCCTCTGGTGCGGGATGTCGCTCCAGATAATCGCCCAGCATCTTAAAGTCTTCCTCCAGCAGCTCCTGCCACGCCGGATTGCGCAGCGCTGCTGCCGGATGAAAAGTGGGCATTACTACAAAATGCCCCATCTGGTGGAACCTGCCGCGCAGCTTAGTAATGCCAATCTCGGTCTTAAGCACAAAGTGCGTCGCGGGGTTGCCGAGCGTCACGATAATATCAGGCCAGATGCTTCGAATCTGCTCACGCAAAAACGGCGAGCAAGCCAGCACTTCCTCGGGACGCGGATTGCGGTTTCCCGGCGGGCGGCACTTAAGCACGTTGGCAATGTAGACGTCTTCGCGTTTGAGCCCCGCCAGCGACAAAATGCCGTTGAGGTCCTCGCCTGCCGCCCCCACAAAGGGCTCGCCCTGCAAATCCTCATTGCGGCCCGGCGCCTCACCAATAAACATCACGCGAGCGCGGGGGTTTCCCACGCCAAACACGATATTGTGACGCGACTGGTAGAGCTGGCAGAGGTGACAATCGCCCAGAACGGCCTCAATTTCCTCGAGTGCGACCTCACGTGGTGCCTGATGGGTATGGCCGGGGATGTGCATGACGCCCATAGCGGCTCCTACACGTAGACCTTGTCGAGACGCATGCCAAAGCCGCAGGCGACCTCGTAGTTAATCGTGCCGCGTAGGCGCGCCATCTCGTCCATAGTGATCTCGGCATCGCCATCGCGGCCGACAATGATCATCTCGTCACCATACTCGGCCTCGGGAATCTCGTGTGCCGGGTTGGACTGAATGGCGACCATAAACTGGTCCATGCAGATATTGCCAACCTGATGCACGCGCTCGCCGCGATACAGCACATCCATACGATTGGAAAGCGTACGCGATAGGCCGTCGGCATAACCGATCGGCAGCGTGCAGATCTGAACGCGCGTACGCGGTACGCGGTAGGTAAAACCGTAGCCCACGCCCTCACCCATCGCAGGGTGTGCCACGCGCGTCACGCGCGCATGGACGCTCATAACGGGATCAAGCTGCATCACGCGGCCACTCAGCTCGCACGGCTGCATGCCATACAAGCCAACGCCGGCGCGGATCATATCAAAATGCATCGAGGGGTCGAGCATCGAGGACGGCGTGTTGGCGCAGTGCACGATACCGCACTCAAAACCCGCATCCTTAATGGCCTGAACGGCCTCGGTAAAGCGCTGACACTGCAGCTTGTAGTCCCAGCCCGAAGGTTCATCGGCCGTGGCGAAGTGCGTAAATACGCCGTCGCACTGAATACCGCGATGGAAATTTATACCGCGGACAAAGTCGAGCACCTGCGTGTAGTGAACGCCGATACGATTCATGCCCGTCTCGATGGCGAGATGATACTTGCCCACTTTGCCCGCCGCGACGGCACATTCGCCATACGCAAGAGCAAAGTCAGACGTATAGACCGAGGGCATGATATCAAACTCGAGCAACGTCGGAATGGCCTCGATAGGCGGCTCGCTTAGGATGAGGATGGGTTTCGTAATCCCGCCCTGTCGGAGCTCAACGCCCTCGTTAACCGTCGCCACGGCAAACATGTCGGCACCGGCCGAATACATGATCTTGGCGCACTCAACAGCTCCATGACCATAAGCATCGGCCTTGACCACGCAGCACAGGCGCTGACGTGGATTCAGCAAGTTCTTATAGGCCCTCGTGTTGCGACGGAGCGCCCCGCGGTCGATCTCGACCCAGGACCAGCGCGTCAAATCGGCTTTATTCATGATTAGTCATCCGACCCTTCGTCCATGATTCCCAGATCTTCGAGCGCATCCTTTGCCGCCAGTTCCATGGCAGGACCGATCAAGTCGATAAGATCGGTCGCGATGACGCTCTTCTCACCATACTCCGTCGCCGCGGCAAAACCGGCGTAGCTGTGAAGTGCGACGGCGTACGAATACAGCAACTCCCAACGATCCATCTCGTCGCGCATGGTGGCAAGCGTGCCGGCCAAAATACCCGCGAGAACATCACCCGAACCGGCAGTTGCCAGAGAAGCCGGACCCGAGAGCGGCAGCAGCACACGCTCAACGCCACAGATAGCCGTCGTCGGCCCCTTGGCAATGACCACCAGATTGTCGGAGCCCGCAGCCCAGACAACCTTCTGCGCGGCCGCAATCGCGGTACCAAGGTCGTTCACCTCGTCACCGGCAACCAGACGCGAAAGCTCACGATAGTGCGGCGTCATAACCAACGGCTGCTCGCGACGATACATCTCGGGATTACTATCAATACCGTCAATGGCAATCTTAGCAAGGCAGTTGAGTGCATCGGCATCCAAAATAAGCGGTACATCAAGCTCGAGCAAGCCCGAAACCACCTGCATAGCGCCGGCAGACGTCGTCATACCGGGACCGCACAGTACACAGCTGTACTTCTTTGCAATCTCGCACACAGTCATGCGCGCAGCGGCGCCAAAGGAGCCGCGGGAATCAGACGGAATAGCAAAGACGGGAATCGAAGGAAGTGCCATGCGAATAAGATTGGCGCAGGCGTCAGGAGCCGCGACTGCCACGTAACCAGCACCCGCGCGAGCTGCAGATTTGGCCGCCATAATGGCAGCACCAGGATATTGCGCAGATCCGGCGACAATAAGCACAGAGCCACGGGAATACTTATCGATATTCGTAGGTAATGGAGCAAAGTAATCAACTAAGTCACCGGGCTCGACAATCTCGGCGGCGTGGTCGACATCATCGATAACCTCGTCAAGACGGTCGTAAAGATTGCCGCAGATCAAATCGCCAGCATACTCAGGGCCATCAGCGCTATACAGACCAATCTTGGGCGCAATCATCGTCACCGTATGCTCGGCACGAATGCAGTCGTCATCAACAACGCCCGTCTCGGCATTCAGGCCCGAGGGGACATCAATGGATACGACACAATCGGCGCATTCATTGACCGTAGGAATCCAGATGGAGAACGGCGCACGCAGATTCCCGTGGAAACCGGTACCAAAAATGGCATCGACAACAACATCGGCCTTATCGATCAAAACCTCGAGTTCGTCACGCGAGGGGCCGACGCAAACGTGCACATCGCGGCCGGCAGTACGACGAGCAACATGACGTGCCAGAGCAGCAGGAATCTCATCCGGCTCAACCGGAGAAACGATATCGACGTCCACACCCTTATGGCTCAGAATATCGGCGGCAACCCAACCGTCGCCGCCATTATTACCAAAACCGACCAGAACGAGAACCCGATCGGGATTGAGCTTCAAGACCTCGTTGGCGGCAAACTCACCCGCTAGCTCCATAAGCTCGGCCTTCGAAGTCCCTTCGCGTTCGATGATATCCTCGAGACGAACGACTTCTTCGGTACTCAAAACCGGTTTCATCTATGCTCCTAGCGCATCTTGCGAAGCATCGCCCAGATGCTCCGTCAATGCTGAATTCTGCAGCTGCTCAAGCTCATCTAAAACAGAGCGAGCCTCTTTAAATGTCTGCGCAACGCGTTCCTTGGTGCTCACCTTTTCTTCCTTAGGCTTAGGTCGAGCATCTTCGGTAATCGCGATGGCATTCGCAACGGCTAAGTCCCCTGTAAGCGTAATGGAAAGAGCGACCTCAACAACACCCAGCTCTTGAGCGATCTCGAGTGCACGGCCCGAAAGCAGCGCCTTCGGTTTGCCGAGTTTATCACGCGTTACCGAAACATCCTTGCGACCTACACCTTGACTAAAACCCGTGCCGAGAGCTTTAAGCACCGCCTCGCGCGAAGCAAAGCGGCTCGCATAGTGAGCAGCGGGACGCGATGATGCATCGCAATACGCACGCTCTTCTTCGGTAAACACACGCCGAGCAAACGACGGCGTCTTTTCAAGAATTGATTTCATGCGGGAAATCTCGACGATATCAACGCCGATACCAGCTTCAGCCATGTTCACCTCCATATCGAACAGACTAAGTTATTGTAGCCCGTTCACAGAAGATGCGACAAACGAGGGTTATAAAACACAGCTACTATGTGAGACAAAACCCGTAAACGCAAAAAAGGGGGAGGCCGCGAGGCCTCCCCCTTC
>USCJ01000072.1 GCA_900553215.1 uncultured Collinsella sp. | reverse complement strand
AAGTGGTTGATTTACTGTCGGAAAAAGAAAAACGATAGAGAAAAAGAGCAAAGCATTTCCGCCTACCTCCATGGCGCGTCTATGGTTAAGGTCGGCGTGTGCGTGTTCGCCCGCGCTCTTGCGAGCGCCGGCGATATCCCCGAGATCGTCGGTTGGGTCGCCATCATCGACGCCGTCGTGACCATGCTCTTCGGCTTCCTCATGTATCTGCCCCAGAAGGATATGAAGCGCCTGCTCGCCTTCTCGACGATCGCGCAGCTCGCCTACGTGTTCTTCGGCCTGGGCCTCTCCGTGTTCGGAAGCCAAATGGCGTTCAACGGCGCCGTCGAGCACATCTTCAACCACGCGTTCACCAAGACCCTGTTCTTCCTCATCGCCGGCTCCCTCAGCTTCACGCTGGGAACCCGTATGTTGCCCAAGATCCAGGGCCTCATGAAGAAGTACCCGGTCACGGGCGTGGGTTTCGCGGTCGCCGCGACCGCAATCGCCGGCGTGCCCCCCATGAGCACGTTCTTCTCCAAGTTCCAGATTATTTCCGGTGGCTTCGCGGTTGGTGCTTCCAACACGGTCATCTTCGTCCTCGTGTGCGGCATGGTCGTCGAGACCGTCGCCACCTTCGCATGGTTCCTGCGTTGGATGGGTAAGGTCCTGCCCGGTGAGCCGAGCGAGACCGTGGCCGCCGGCCAGCCCCCTCCTTCCGCGCGCCATGGCGTTCGTGTTCGTCGTCCTCATGATCATGGTCGTCGTCGCCGGTCCTCTGTCCTCTAGTTGGATGGGTTAGGAGGTAGGACATGGGTTATTCGTTAGTCAATATCCTGGGCGGTCTTCTGATCGTGACCTCCACCATGGTGGTCGTCTCGAAGACCATCCCGTCCGCCATCAAGTGGTACGCGATCCAGTCGGTTGTCCTGGTGGGCGTGCTGCTCACCCTGGGCCTCACCACCGGTGCCACCGAGCTTCTCATGTGGGCCGCGTCGGCCTTCGTCACCAAGGTGATCCTCGTTCCGTTCATTCTCAACCGTGCCTACAAAAAGATGGGTTCGCCTGCCGATAGCACGCTGACCTCCTCCGTCAAGCCGGCCTGGACCATCATCCTCACCGGTCTGGAGGTGGCCATCTGCTTCGCGGTGGTCACGCGCCTGAGCCTGCCCACCGCTGAGGTGGCTACTCCGGCCCTCGCCATCAGCTTCGCGCACTTCTTCGTCGGCCTCACGTGCATCATCTCCCAGCGCAACATCCTCAAGCAAATCTTCGGGTACTGCCTTATGGAGAACGGTAGCCACGTGACGCTCGCCCTGCTCGCGCCCACGGCCCCCGAGATCATCGAGATCGGCATCGCCACCGACGCCATTTTCGCCGTCATCATCATGTCCGCCGTCGTCGTGAGGATCTGGAACGACACCAAGTCGCTCGACTCCCACGACCTGACCGAATTGAAGGGGTAGGCCATGGATGTTTCAATGCTGACGGTCGCCCTGCTCGCTTGTCCCCTCGTGTTCTCCCTGATTATGGCTGCGCTCCCCAAGACGACGTCCTACAGCGTCTTTGCGGGGCTCAACACCATCTCCGTCGCGGCGACCCTCGTCCTTTCGGTCGTCACCGCGGGAACCATGCTCTCGAGCGGGCAGAATATCGACGCTTTGGGCCTGTGGCTCCATCTCGATTCGCTCTCGTCGATCTTCGTCCTTCTGGTAGGCATCATCGGGTTCATCACCGGCGTGTACTCCATCTCCTATATCAAGATCGATATCAAGGAGAAGACCATGCCGGCCGAGCGCACCAAGCAGTACTACGCGCTGTTTAGCCTGTTCGTTTTCACGATGCTGCTCGCCTGCCTGTCCAACAACATCATCCTCACCTGGGCGGCGGTCGAGGCCACCACGCTGTCGACCGTGTTCCTCGTGGGCATCTACAAGAACAAGCAGGCGCTCGAGGCGTCTTGGAAGTACGCGATGGTCTGCACCGCCGGCGTGGCCTTCGGCCTGTTCGGCACGCTGCTCATCTACGCGAACGCCGCCGATATCATGCCCAACGCGCATGAGGCAGCCTTCCTCACCTCCATCATGCCCTACGCCGACCAGTTCGACCCGATGCTCGTGCGCCTCGCGTTCGCGTTCATCGTCATCGGCTTCGGCACCAAGGCGGGCCTGTTCCCCATGCACACTTGGCTGCCCGACGCGCACTCCCAGGCTCCGAGCCCGGTCTCCGCGCTGCTCTCGGGCGTGCTGCTCAAGTGCGCCATGCTGGTGATCATCCGCTTCTACTCCCTGTCCATCATCACGGTGGGCGACACCTATCCGCGTACGCTCCTGCTCATCCTGGGCACGCTGTCCATCCTGGTGGCCGCCCTGTGCATCTTTAAGCAGGACGATATCAAGCGCCGCTTCGCGTACTCCTCCGTCGACAACGTCGGCGTGGTCGCGCTGTGCCTGGGTATCGGTGGTCCGCTCGGTATCGCCGCCTGCCTGCTGCACTGCATCTTCCACGGTTTCACGAAGGCGCTCGCCTTCTGCATGGCCGGTAACATCCAGCACATCTACCACACCCGCGACCTGAACAAGATCAAGGGCGTCGTCGAGATCGCTCCCGTCACGGCAGCGCTCACCATCATCGCCCTGCTCGCGCTCGCCGCCTTCCCGCCGTTCGCCCTGTTCATCTCCGAGTTCCTCACCTTTGTGGCCGGCATCCAGTCCGGTCCCATCTGGGTGGTCGTGCTCGTGGCCATTGGCCTCACCGGCGTGTACTTTGCCCTTACCGGCATCGCGCTCAAGTCCATCTTCGGCAAGGCGCCCGAGGGCATGAAGCGCCACGAGGTGCCCGCCCTTATGATCATCCCCGAGATCGCCCTCGCGATCGTGGTCATGTGGTTCGGTATCGCCACCCCGGTCGCCATCACGAGCGGCGTCGAGGATGCAACGTCCGTCGTTTTGAACCAGAGCGTCGAAGAGCTCCACGAGGCTCCTCTCTACCGCATGGTGTTCAGTTCCCAGACCAAGACAAGCGAGGTGAATTAGCACCATGGCAGAACCTGAAAAGAAGGACTACGCTCGTCGTTGCGAAAGCCACGTCGAGGCCCTGCGCGCCGCAGTGCCGGGCGCTATCGAGAAGGTCGAATGGCAGTGCGAGGACCAGCTGACGATCACCGTCAAGCTGGACCGTCTGCCCGAGGCCGTCCACTACCTGTACTACGAGCGCTACGGCTGGATTCCCGTGATTGTCGGCAACGACGAGCGCAGCCTATGCGGCCGTTACGCCGTGTACTACGTCATCTCCATGGAGGGCGAGGACCCCGGCTGGGTGACCGTCCGTGCCGAGGTCGACCCCGCCAAGATGACGTTCCCGAGCGTGACCCCGTTTGTCCCCGCCTGCGTGTGGGGCGAGCGCGAGCTGCGCGATATGTTCGGCCTGATTCCCGAGGGTCTGCCCGACCGCCGTCGCCTGGTGCTTCCCGACGATTGGCCCAGCGGGCTGTACCCGTTGCGCAAGGATTCGATGGATTACCGTTTCCGCCCCGCCCCCGCGAGCGACATGGAAAACTACGAATTCCTGGCCGACACCAAGGGCAAGGAGACCACGCTCGTCCCCATGGGCCCGTTGCACATTACCTCCGACGAGCCCGGCCACTTCCGCCTGTTCGTTGAGGGCGAGACGTCGACGCCGACTACCGCCTGTTCTACGTACACCGCGGCATGGAGAAGGTCGCCGAGACGCGCCTGAACTATGACGCCGTGACGTTCCTCGCCGACCGTATCTGCGGTATTTGCGGCTGCGCCCACTCGGTGGCCTATGCCGAGGCCGTCGAGCGCGCCCAAGGCATCCATGTCCCGCCGCGCGCCCAGTACATCCGCGCTATCATGCTCGAGGTCGAGCGCCTGCACTCGCATCTGCTCAACATTGGTCTGGCGTCGCACTACACGGGCTTCGACTCCGGCTTCCAGCAGTTCTTCCGCGTCCGCGAGAAGTCCATGGACCTGGCCGAGAAGCTCTCCGGTCACCGCAAGACCTACGGCCTCAACGTGATCGGCGGCGTGCGCCGCGACATTTTGGCCGAGCAGAAGCTTTCCACGCTCACGACCATCCACCAGCTGCGCTCCGAGGTTCAGGAACTCGTCGACGTCTTGCTCTCCACGCCCAACTTTATTGAGCGCACGAGTGGCATTGGCATCTTGGACCGCAAGATCGCACGCGACTTCTCGCCGGTCGGCCCGCTCATGCGTGGCTCGGGCTATGCCCGCGACGTGCGCTTTGACCATCCCTTCGACGGCTACGCCGATCCGGACGTCCAAAAGATGCACGCCGCCACGGCCGACACCTGCGATGCCTTCGGCCGTACCGCCGTTCGCATCCAGGAGGTCTACGATTCGATCGACATGATCGAGACCATGCTCGAGAACTGCCCGTCGGGCCCCATCCTCACCACGGATTGGGAGTACACCCCGCACAAGTACGCCATCGGCGCCACCGAGGCGCCGCGCGGCGAGGACGTGCACTGGGCGATGCTCGGCAACAACCAGAAGTGCTACCGCTGGCGCGCCAAGGCCGCCACGTACAGCAACTGGCCGGTCCTGCGCTACATGTTCCGCGGCAACACCGTGGGCGACGCGGCGCTGATCGTCGGCTCGCTCGACCCGTGCTACTCCTGCACCGATCGCGTGACGGTGACCGATGTCGCCGCCAAGCGCGACCACGTGCTCGACAAGGAGCAGTTCGAGAACGTCTGGCGCGACAAGTCGCCGCTTGCGGGCGAGGGCACCATGGCCGCTCCGCTCGATGAGGAGGCGCTCTAGTATGCTGAAGCTTTGGAAGGTCAACGCCAAGGCCGGTGACGCGACGGTCAAGTACCCGTTTGCGCCGTTTCCCACCAACAAGGACATGCGCGGCAAGCCCGAGCACAACGCGGAGCTCTGCATCGCCTGCGGTGCCTGCGGCGTGGCCCGGCCGATGCCATTCGCATGGACACCGACCTTGCGGCCGATACCATCACCTGGTCGATCGACTACGGTCGCTGCATCTTCTGCGGCCGCTGCGAGGAAGCCTGCCCCATGGAGGCCATCAAGCTCACCGAGGAGTTTGAGCTGGCCGTCATGAGCAAGGACGACCTCACCAGCAAGAGCGTCTATACGCTCGAGCACTGCTCGCGTTGCGGTAAGCCGTTTGCCCCGCACAAGGAGATCGACTACGCCAAGCGCCTGCTGCAAAAGGCCGGCGGCATGGAGGCCATCCAGGCCGCCCGTACTGTCGGTATGTGCCAGGAGTGCAAGCGTGAGCTTGACGCCCTGCGCGCCGCCTCGGCCGTAAAGACCGGTAACGCGCGCGGCATGGCTGCCAACGAGACGCTTGCGTCCGGTGAGCCCCAGGGCCCCGGCATGGAGTATCTGGGCGGCCACGGCGTGAACCCGGAGTATGTCGACCGCGAGCTCAACCCCGATGCGCCCGAGATCCCCGCTGGACCTGCACCGGTCGAGGGCATCATCATGGATTTTGAAACGAAGGAGGAGTAACCATGGCCGAACCCACGCTTTTGCCCGAGCGGCTCCAGTACCGCCCGACCAAGATCGAGCTCGACGAGAGCATCGAGAAGGCCAAGGCGACCCTTCTTAAGAAGATCAAGCGCTCGGTGTACGTCTACCGTGTTGACTGCGGCGGCTGCAACGGCTGCGAGATCGAGATCTTCGGTTCCATCACGCCCGTCTTCGACGTCGAGCGCTTTGGCATCAAGGTCGTGCCTTCGCCCCGTCACGCCGATGTGCTGCTGTACACCGGCGCCGTGACGCGCGCCATGCGCATGCCGGCCCTGCGCGCCTTTGAGGCCGCGCCCGATCCCAAGATCGTGGTGTCCTATGGCGCGTGCGGCTGCACCGGCGGCATCTTCTACGACAACTACTGCGTCTGGGGCGGCACGGACAAGATTCTGCCGGTCGATGTCTACACCCCCGGCTGCCCGCCCAGCCCCGCGCAGACCATCTACGGCTTTGCCATGGCGCTCGGTCTGCTGGACCAAAAGCTCCATGCCGAGACCACGGTGGAGGCCGCCGGCGAGCAGGCCGATATCCTGCACCCCGGCGTGCCGTACAAACTGCGCGTTGCCATCGAGCGCGAGGCTCGCGCCATGAGCGGCTACCGTTACGGCCGCGACCTGGCCAACGAGTTTATGGATACGCTCGAGGGCGCGCCCAAGGGCGATATCCGCGGTGCCATGGTGCTGCTCATCGACAAGCAGGACGATCCGCGCCGCGTCGAGGTGTACTCGGCGCTGCAGGATCTGGTGCTGGCCGGAGGTCGCTAGATGGAGCTCACGGACCGTTCTGGTTACTTTGCGGGCCCCGGCATGCTCGGCGGCTCTTTTGGCGATGCCTCGCGCGCAAGCGACGAGGCCGCCGAGGGCGTCGCCGACCCCTGCCTGGGCCATGCGCCCGACCAGGTGGTCTTTTACGAGCTCACGCGTAAGTTTGTGGAGACCGAGGAAGACGTTCCCCAGGAGGCCTGCGACGTGCTGTACTACACGCTCGCCGTGGGCCACCACACCGGCGTGCTCGACTGCTTTGAGCCGCGCCTGTCGGTGCCGGTGGATGTGTTCTATGCGCTTATCGACGCGCTGCCGGAGGGGGAGGCCAAAACCAAGTTTGAGGCCATCCGCTCCTTTGGCGAGTGCCAGCTCGACAAGGCGGCGGTGCCGTCGCTGCTCGAGGCCTGCGATGCGCTGCTCGACGAGCGCGGTTTTCGCGGGTCGGCCAAGGCCGGCATCTCGGTGTTCGACGACGACTTTGGCCTGCATGCCCAGCAGGTCGCGTTTCTGATGAAGTTCCGCGATCTGGTTGAGCGCGTGCGCGATGTGTCGGGCGTGTATCTGACGGGAAGGTTGCAGTAATGGGTTGCGTTGTGGATGGACGTGTGAACGGCGCCCCGTTTGCGGGCATCGTGCTCACGGCGGG
>USCJ01000071.1 GCA_900553215.1 uncultured Collinsella sp. | reverse complement strand
ACAGGTCCTGCTCGTTGGTGGTGGCAACGGGGCAGATGGTCTTGTCGGGGTAGGTCATGGCGTTGAGGAACGTCTGCATGGAGCTCTTGATCAGGTCCACGAACGGCTCTTTGACGGGGAATTTGGCCGATCCGCACAGCACCGAGTGCTCAAGAATATGGAACACACCGGTGGAATCGGCCGGCGGCGTCTTAAAGCCAATGGCAAAGGCCTTGTTCTCGTCGGCGCATGCCAGGTACAGCAGGCGAGCGCCCGATGCGGTGTGGCGAAGCACGTAGGCGTCCGAGTCGAGCTCGGGCACGGTCTCGCAGCGCTCGACGGCAAAGCCGTGGCAGGTAGTGCCGGGCACCAGCAGTGCGGCGGCAGCGGCGCGCGGGTCGGTTGAGGTGGTGGGCATATGCAGTCTCCTTTGACGCCCCAGCGGGGGCGAATCGAGTCGAATCCTCGAGAGTATACCCATATGGGGCCGCGGCTCTGCGGCGAACTGAAGACGATGCCGGCTGATTGGGCAAAGGCCCCGCTCATGCATCACTCACGCATCTCTCGTCTCTCATTCGTCACTAACACGAGAGATAGCTGAAAGACGAGAGATAATTACGAGAGATAGCAATGCTGCAAGGTGGCCGGGGGATCGAGTCAAAGTTCCTGTATACATGCGTTTACATGTGCGAACGTGATTTGATTGAACCAATAACGGCCAATTTGTCTCTCATCTCTAAGCTGAGAGATAAATGAGAGACGAGAGATAATTACGAGAGATAGCTGAGAGACAGGCAGACAGACGGTCTGTCGGGGACATGCATCGCTGCCAGATTGATGCCGCGCACAGAGCGGCTGCACGTTCACCCGCGCCGCCGCATCCGCACCATTTCGCGCACCCTGCGCTGCAACCTACAGCAAAGCAGTTACAATAGCCCAATGTGCATCGCGCACGACGATGATTTCGGCGCCCGCGACTGGGGGAGACAACATGGCAGAGCAACAGATAACGCCGGGGACCAAGCTTCAGGTGGCATTCGACGTGCCCATGGGCCAAAAAACCGACTTCAACATGCTTGCCACGTACAAAGAGAACCTGGACGACGCGTACTTTCTTATGAGCGCGCCCATGCTCGCCGGCAAGCCGCTCATCATGGACGAAAATCAAAAGCTGCTGCTGCAATACAAAGTGGGCGAGGAGACGTTCGTGCTCGCCGGCTACCCCGAGTCGGTCGAGAAAAAAGGCATCCGCACCTACTGGAAAATGCGCAAAGTCGCCGAGCAGCGCACCTTTGTCAAGCGCCGCGACGAGCGTTTTAAGGTCGCCATGCGCCTGACCTACCAGCGCGACAACGCGCCGACCCCCGAGCCCGAGGACGCCATGACCATCGACGTCTCGGCCGGCGGCCTGGCCGTCTACCTCAACGATTATCCCGACGTGGGCGAGGCCCTGGCCGTACAAATGCCCGCGATCCGCCTGCAGGGCGAGCGCCACGAGCTGCCCGAGCAGCTGGGCATCGTGTGCTGGGTGCGCCGCGCGCCCAAGGGCAGCCTGTACCGCAACGTCTGCGGCCTGCAGTTCCGTTACGCCGACGACATGGAGCGCGAGCTCGTCAAAGAATACGTCGGCTACATCCGCGCCAAATATAAGCTCTGATCGCCATGGCACTGCTCAAGCGTAACGACAACAAAGATCAAGCCGCCGATGATTTGGCCGAGAATCATGCCGAGGGCATGGCTGAGGATTTGGCCGAGGGTCAGCCCGAGGGTCAGCCCGAGGACGCCCCCAGCACCGATCCCGCCCCGCGCAAGCGCTTCGGCAAACCCAAACGCAAGCCCAAACCCAAGCGCGACCTGCGCGGCGTGGTGCGCATCGAGGAGTTGGAACAGGCGCTGGCCGACCAGGACCTCGACGACATCGACTCCGACGCGGTCGTGTCCATGTATATGCCCAAGCGTCGCATGGAACGCATCGGCGCGGCGCTGCTGCGCATGGACAAGCTGCAAAAGGCCCTCGTGGTGCTGGCACTTGTCTTTGGCGTGCTGTTCGCCCTGTCGTTTATGCAGGAAAACATGGGCAACTTCACCATTAACCTCAACCGCCTGGAGCTGTTCCGCCGCGGCGTGGCCATTGCCGACAACGGCGACTTTAACAACGCCACCGCGCGCCTGGCCGCCGACGCCTTGGACAACGGCACCAATATCGCTGCCGAGGACCTGCCCGACAACCTGGACGATATCGACGGCAGCCACAACGGCAAGAACTACGTGGCGTACACCTTCTATATCCGCAACGCCGGCAAAACTGATCTGGGCTACAGCGCCAAACTCAAGGTGGTCAGCGCCAGCAAAGGCGTGGAGAAGGCGGCGCGCGTGCGGGTGTATCGCAACGGCAAGTCTACTACCTATGCAGCGGCTGCGGCTAACGGCAATCCCGAGCCCAACACCGAACCATTTGCGTCCAAAGATGTAGTGACGACCATCAGCCACAAGAACTTCCGCGTGGGCGATGTGGACAAGTACACCGTGGTCATTTGGCTGGACGGCGACGACCCGGAGTGCGTGGACAAGATCATTGGCGGCGCGGTGGAGTTTGGCTTTGACTTTGATTCGTCCGAGACCGACGACTCGAGCCTGTTCATTAAGTTTGTGCAGGATATTGCCGACACCCTGACCGGCAACGACCCCATTAGCGCGAGCGGCAACGAGGCGCCCGATTACTACAAGGAGCACAACGTGACGTGGAGTAACCGCCGCAACCAAAAGAACTCGCCCGTAGGCGACGGGGACAAGTAGAACGAACAAGCGCCGGGCCGGGATTGTTTTCCCGGCCCGGCGCTTTTGCTATGCCGAGGTGTTGTCTTTGGAGGTGGCGCCGTTGCCCGCGGCGGCATCCAGCAAGAACAGCCGCAGCGCGAGCTTGATCGCGTAGCCTGGTTTGACCTGCGCCGCGTCTCCCATGCGTTCGCCCAGGTCGCTGCAGTAGGCGTAAACGTCGCGGATGAGGTCCGCGCCCGAGAGGGTGAACATGTAGCTCGCGTCCGAAAGCGCGTTGGGTACCGCGGGCAGTCCCGCGGCCGCACAAAAGCTCGCAAGGTCGGGGCCCATGACGGCCTCGTAGTCAATCGCATGTCCGCTGTCCTGGGCGGCCTGCTCCTGCTCGCGGGTGTACGACAATGCCGCTGCCAGCACAAAGCTGGGCGTGGGCGCGTTGACGTCGTCGGTGGTGGTGACGAGCTTGCCGGCCGCTTGTGTGACCAGCCAGGCAACTTCGCGCTGGCAGCGAACGGCTTTGCGCGTCACCGGCTTAATCGATCCGGCAGAAACGCTTCCCTTGGGTTGAGTGACGGCAGCCATGGGGCCCTCCCAACAAATAGCCCGTTTATCAGGCAAATAATTACATGTTCTGCACCAGTATAGCGAGTGGGGAAGGGCTAGGGGCAAAGCTCGGTGGGGGTGTAAATATATGTGGCATGTCGAAACGCCCGCAAGCCTTAAGAGGGACTTATAACTACGTGGGAGAGAGATCAAATAAGGTAAACGATGTTCACATAGCACCACATACAACCCGAGGTAGACCTATGAATCCGCCGGAATGTAGGCTACCGAAAACTCATAAGGAAATCGTAAGAATTATGGTATTCTCAATTCCATGTCTAAAGGATGGGCAAGCAACATCCAACACGAAAGCGCGGGCTCCCCTTCCGAGCTTCTCGAGGGTCATCTGGGATGAATGGGGAAAGAAAGGGGTCCGTATGGATACCAAGGCATTAAAGAAGCAGATGGGCGCCGCCATCGCCATGGTGCTGGTAGCAGCCGTAGCATTGGGCTCTGCCACGTTCGCATGGTTTGTCAGCAACAACACGGTTAAGGCGACGACGAGTAAGATTAGCGCTCAGTCCAACGCGCCGTTTCTGAAGATTGACAAGACGGCTATTACTGCGGGATCTACTACTTCTATTTCCTATGCAGAGGATGCTGATGTGAAGCTTTACCCTGCTCAGGTTGTGAAGAATACCGACAACAAGCCTTTGTTCAAGTCCGCTTATGCAGGTGCGGCGGACGCTACAACCGAGTTGGCTAAGTCGCGTTATGACGTCGGAGACGCCGCGGCTGCTGTTACGGGTGAGTTTGCAATTAGGAAGAGCTTTAAGATCGGTACGGCAGACGCCAAAGCGGGATCTTTTAAGAATCTGATTGTATCTAAAGTTGAGCTTACGTCCACGGGTACCGATGGCCTAGAAGGCGCCCTTTCCATTCTGGTTGTTTGCGGTGATAACTGGGCCGTTTACAAGAAGAGCGCAGATGGTACGGTGCTTACTGAGTACAAGGATAAGGTTTCCGCGGCTGGCAACAATACGGACGGCGTCCTTGCCGATACAATTGCAGCTAATAGTTCCGTTGATGTTGACGTGTACGTTTTTTACGATGGCTCCGAAACGAACGTGTTTACGAATAACCTTGATAAGCTGACTGCTATTGGCGCGACTGTTTCTTTTACCGCGACGCCTGTTAACACTCAGGGTCAGGAAGTTAACGCTCCCAACGAGTCCAAGTAATTCCTTAACGTAATTTGGGACCAAGCGGGCGCCCGGCTTATGCGCCGGGCGCCCGTTCTGTTTTTGAAAGGAGGATCACGTGCAATCGTGTAAGAGCCTTAAAACACAGCTTGTTGCGGCCGCCGTTAGCGTGGTCCTCTCTGCGTTTGCCCTGTCGGCAGCGACCTATGCGTGGTACGTTGCGAACACGAAGGTTTCCGCAACCACGTCAACCATTAGCGCGACGACGAATGGCTTCATTCTTCAAATCGACGAGCTCAAGAATGGTGCCCAGCATGGTGGCGAGCAGAAGTCGCTCGAAGCCCAGACCGTGGGTGCCACGCTCAGCCCGTCTTCGACTAACGATCTTAAAAACTGGTATGTATGCAATGGTTGGAACAACCAGGGTCTGGTAACCGACTATTCAACGCCTGCATTCTCAACGGCTGCCAATGCGTTGCCGGGTGAGTACGAGGTCGCCGGCAAGAAGTATCACGCCTTCATTCGAAGCGACTATATCGTCTACACCATCACCGATACTGGCACAGCTGACGTTTACCTCGATGCATCTGATGGTGCGCCTCCCGTAACGATTGAAGCCGTGGGCGGCGATGCTTCGGAGACCATGGTCGGTTCTCTTCGTGTCGCGATCACTACGCAAGCAATTGGGCGCGACGGCAAGTCGGGCACCGGCCCAGAGGATTTGCGCGTCGTATATGCCATTCACAATGAAACAGGCAAGGGTAATGACGCAAACGCTATTGAAGGCTGGACGAGTATTCAAAACAAGGGCGGCACTCCGACGCTCGCGCAGGCGACCTACAAGCACATCTTTACCGGCGGAACGGACGGATGGGTAGCCACTAAGGGAACGAGCGGTGATTATTCAGTTGCAGACGGCACGCAGCCGATCGCCACGGGCGTTGGCTATAAGGGTGTTGCCGTTCACGTCTACATTTGGATGGAAGGAACCGACGCGGATTGCGTTAATGGCAAATCCATCGAGAACAGCCCGACGACCTATAACGTCAGCGTCAAGCTCGCCGGCGTCGCAACGTTGTAATGCCGGCGTTCGCTTAAATGCAGATGATCAAGGGCTCACTTCGAAGTAAGTGAGCCCTTTTTCGTTTGGCGTCATCATTTCGTAGGCGATAATGTGGGGAACTGTTCTTCCTGGAGGTTCCTTATGGACGGCATCGCTTCTAGTATTCCGCTGATTGCTCGGCCGAGTTACGACCGCGCTTGCAGCTTTGTGCCGTCCGAATATGTCCAGGCTTGGGAGTGGTTCTTGCGTGAGGAGCAGCGTGGCGGCCTGTGGGGCAAGCTCCCACATCGCGCCAATGCCGATAGTCCTCAATATCCCTTTCGTTTGACGATTGATTCCGAGCTCTTTCCGGTGTCGCGCGACTCGGGTATCTTTTGGCCTGGTCGCGGGCGCGTTAAACATCCGCGCGAGAAGACCTTTGCACTCTCCGTGCACAATTCCAAGCGTGGTGCTTACCCCGATGTCCCGCCGCTCTATCTTGAGGATGGCACGTGGGTGCTCAAGTACGCGTCGCAGAGCGCTTCGGTCGAAAACTGGCGCGACCAGGACTACAACCAAAAGATGATCAACTGTATGGAGTGCGGCGTTCCCGTTGGCGTGTTCTTTGCAACGAGCGCTGGCTACAAGGTGCTGGGCCTCGCATTCGTCGAGCGCTACGAGCCCGAGAACAGCTGGTTTGTACTGCACGGCCCTGTCCATAAGGGTGGGCCCGACGCGCGTTTCTTTCCCGATATGAGCTACATGAAGGACGCTCCGGTTGCGGCGGAGTTCTCCGGCGCTCCGGCGAGCGATGATGAAAAGGTTCGTTATGCGCTGCGTCGCGAGCGAATTGGTCAGCAGCGGTTCCGCACTCAACTCTTTGAGGCCTACACTGGTCGATGTGCCGTCTCAGGCTGCAACGTCGACGAAGCGCTCGAAGCCGCGCATATTGAGAACTACTCGGGTCCCAAGTCACAAGTTGTAAGCAACGGAATTCTGCTGCGCCGCGATTTGCACTCGCTGTTCGATGCTCACCTGATTTCGTTCGAACTGGTGCGCGGCGATTATCAACTTTGCGGGTCGTATCTTCTGCAGAATACGGATTATGCGGCGTTTGCGGGTTCGGTGTTGCGTGGGCCGGACGAATATCGCTTGCGTCCCAATGCTCGGTTCCTTGAGGCCCACCGCGCCGAGTTCGATTTCTCGGAATCGCGTCGTCGGGCGGAGAAGGTCGCTTTGTATTAACCGAGTCATCGTCTACTGCTCTGATCATGTCGATTGATCGGATCGCAGCGGACCGCCACCCGAATCCGCTCGATCCTGCCATCCTCTCCTCAACAGTTAAAACGGGAAAGGGGAGACCATGGGATGGCGAAGCGATATCGCGTGCGGCGCATACGGAAACCTGCC
>USCJ01000070.1 GCA_900553215.1 uncultured Collinsella sp. | reverse complement strand
CAGCTCGAAATGGCTGCACCTGCGACACCCGTACCGCCCGTGAGCTTATCAACCGCGATGACGGGAATTGCAAAGACCACCGAGCAGATCACGCCGAGCAGAATACCGGGAAGACCGCCATTAATGAGCTGGCCAAAGGTCATGGTCGAGCCCATGGCAAAGAAGACGAGCACGATGATGGCGGAAAGTGCCGGTGCCATCATCTTCTTAAAGCTCGGGAAGAGGTTACCCAGAATAATGCCGACGACGATCGGCAGGATGGCGCCCACCAGCCGATCGGAGCCTGACCGGCAGCGCCGAGCACGATCATCGTGACCGGAGGGCCGACAACCAGCGTGGTGATGGCGACGGCGCCACGCTCGGCCTCGTTGCCCATGGTGCCCATCAGTCCAGCGTACATAGCATTGTTGGCGCCGGTGCAAGCGGCCAGCATCACCATGGCAGAGATGCCAAACAGGTTGTCGTTGAACACATAAAGGATGAGCAGCGACACGGCAACGACCACGATCTGCTTGACGGCGATGATAATGGCGCCGCGGGCAGCGGCGGCAGGAGCACTCTTAAACGAAATCGTCGTACCGACGATGAGCAAAAAAGCGCCCACGAGCGGGCCTGCACCCTGCTGGGTCATGCCAAGCGTAAAGCTGCCGAGCGTTTTGAACAGGTCGGGGAATAGCGTGTTGAGCAAGCAGCCCAGCAAAAGCGGCACCAAAATATTGGCACCCGGGATGGAGGACATCTTAAAGAACGGCTCCTTTGCCGCCGGCGCCTCCACCGCAGTCGATTCACTCATATATATCTCCTTTGGATGCATGCGAATCGTAGCCGCACGCGCCTATGTCAGAAAGAAGGCGACGGTCCCGAGTCGCAGGAACCGTCGCCGAATAATCGTCGTGGGGTATTACCCGTCCAGGACGATGCCGCCGTCGCAGTCGCCGATCTCGCCGTTCACGAAGCTGGCGAGGTCGGAAGCGAAGAACAGCACCATCTGCGCAGGCTCGCTGGCCTGGGCGGCGCGGCCCAGAGGAATACCGTTGATGATGCGCTGAGAGTTCTCGTCAGAGAGAATCGAGGTCATATCGGTAAGGGTAAGTGACGGGCACACGGCGTTGCAGCGGACGCCAAACTTGCCGCCTTCCCTGGCGACTGCCTTGGTTAGACCGTTAACACCGGCCTTGGAGCTGGCGTAGGCGGCTGTGCCGAGCAGGCCGCCACCGATCTTGCCCGCTACGGAACTCACGTTGACGATAGTGCCGGCATGGGCCGCCTTAAAGTGCGGATACACGGCGTTCATCATAGTGAAGGTACCGTTGAGGTTGATGTCGATGGTGCGACGCCACTCGGTGTCATCAATCTCGTCGAATTTCTTGGTGCTGATGACGCCAGCGCAGTTGATCAGGATGTTGGTTTGCGGCAGGTCCGTAAAAATCTGCTCGACGGTCTCGCGTGCCTTGGGTGCATCGGCGACATCGAGCTGATAGAACTTGTTGCCCTCGCCAAGCTCGGCCACCGCGGCCTCGCCCTTAGCAGCGTTCCTTGCGATGAGCGCGACGTGTCCGCCGCCCGCAACGATGCCCTTGGCAATCTCGAGGCCAATGCCCTGAGTGCCGCCGGTAACGATCGCGGTTTTGCCCGTGAAGTCAAATGCCATGACTCCAACCCCCTTGATTCAGGTGTCTCCTTGCGGGAAGTTGGAGCATCGCACGTGGCGATAAATGAGTCCCAGTCGTCATGGTGGTGACAACCCCCGCCTAACCGCGGGCATAGTAGTTCTTTGAAACGCTTCAGCAATTGAATTTTTTAACTCTTTATGCGCTCTTTATATTGCCCACTGCATGAGGCCCGAATATGCGGGTATCATCTTTCACCGAAAATAGTTTCTAGTGTTAGGGGTTTTCGGTGGAAGATACCGATTTCCATGAGCTTGGACGTCAGCTCTTAACTGAGTTTGGCAGCATGCATCATCGCATTTCACGCTCTGCGGACAAAGCTCTCGGCGGCGAGATGGCTGTCATGCGCGCCCTCATGCTCGCTGGCGGTTCGCTCACGCCGAGCGAACTCGCAAATCGCGCCTGGGTCTCGAGTGCCCGCATCGCCAATATCTTACGCACTCTCGAAGCCAAGGGCTGGGTCGAGCGCGAGCACTCAAAGACCGACCGTCGTCGTGTACACGTCACGATGACCGACAAGGGATTCCAGAATCTCGAAATCAAACGTCGGGAATTCGAGGAGCGCACCGCGGCCTTCCTCGAGCAGCTCGGCGAAACAGATACCCAAGAGATGGTGCGCCTTCTAAGGCGTCTCAACGAAATTATCGACTGCAATCAAGAAAGGAGAAATGCCAAGTGAGGATTCTCAAGCTTTTTAAAAAGCATGTCCCATCACTGTTCGCAGCTATCGTACTTATCGTAATCAGCTGTAACGCCGATCTGGCACTGCCTACCTATATGAGCGACATCGTCGACGTAGGCGTGCAGCAAGGCGGCATCGCCTCGCCCGTGCCCGACACCATTCGTGCCGAATCGCTCGACGACCTCGAACTCTTTATGAGCGCCAAGGACGCCAAGACAGTAGAAGCTGCGTTTGGCAAGGCAGACAAAAACGGCATTCGCACGTACAGGGGAACCGAGGATGAGCGCGCCGACGGCGGCAAGATTGCCGATATCATGAGCCTGCCCGAGACCGTCGTCCTTTCGCTCAACCAAGGCATCGACGCCAGCTCCATGGGCGACATGATGGGCGCGTCCAGCGAGAAAGGCAACAGCGACGCCCAGGCCATGCCCTCCCCCGAGCAGATGGCGGCGATGACGCCCGAGCAGCTCGCCGAAATGCAGCAAAAGGCCGCAGCGGCGCAAAACATGCAAAAGCAGATTGATGCCGACGGCGGCAAGATCACCATGAAGAGTCTGCGCCTAGGTGTCGAGGGCGGTCTGGTAGACCAAAGCAAGCTCGTCGAAGGCGCCAACGAAATGGCGGACAAAATGGGCTCCATGTCGGGCTCTATCGTCACGCAGCGCGCCGTGACCTACGTGCAGGACGAGTACAAGGCGCAGGGCATCGACCCCGCCGACGTGCAGAACGCCTACCTGAGCCGCATGGCGACCACGATGTTTGGCCTGTGCCTGATCTCGCTGGTCGCCACCATCCTGACCGGCGCTGTGGCGTCGCGCACCGCCTGCTCCATCGCCCGCGACCTGCGCCGCGAGACCTTCAACAAGGTCATGCACTTCTCGCCGGCCGAGGTGGGCAAGTTTAGCCAGGCCTCGCTCATCACCCGCTGCACCAACGACATTCAGCAGATCCAGATGGCAGCGACTCTGTTCATTCGCATGTGCCTCATGGCGCCTGTCATGGGTATCGTCGCGGTCATGCGCGTCCTGGCCAACCACACCGGCCTGGAGTGGACCATCGCCGTGGCCATCATCGCGGTCTCGGCCGTCGTCGGCGTGCTCATGGGCCTCACCATGCCCAAGTTCAAAAAGATGCAGAGCTTTGTGGACCGCGTGAACCTTACCGCCCGCGAGCTGCTCGACGGTCTTATGCCCATCCGCTCGTTCAACCGCGAGGAGCATGAGCTCGAGCGTTTTGACAAGGCATCACTCGACCTGATGACCACGCAGCTCTACACCAACCGAGCTATGAGCTTTATGATGCCGCTCATGATGCTCGTCATGAACTGCATCACCGTGCTTATCGTCTGGTTTGGCGCGCAGGGTGTGTCCGACGGCGTGATGCAGGTCGGCAACATGATGGCGTTTATCTCCTACACCATGCAGATCGTCATGGCGTTTATGATCCTCACCATGGTTTCGGTCATCCTGCCCCGTGCCGAGGTCGCAGCCGAGCGCGTGGAAGAGGTCATCACTTGCCCCACGAGCATCAACGACCCTGTCTCGCCCAAACTGCCCGCGGCCAGCGCGCCGCGCGGTGAGCTCACCTTCCGCGACGTGAGCTTCCAGTATCCCGATGCCCGCGCCGATGTCATCAGCGGCGTGAACTTCACCACGCACGCCGGTCAGATGCTCGGCATCATCGGCTCCACGGGCTCGGGCAAGTCCACGCTCGTGCAGCTGATTCCGCGTCTGTACGACGTCACGGGCGGCAGCATTTCGCTTGACGGCGTCGATGTACGCGATATGACCCTCTCCGAGCTTCGCCGCCGCATCGGTTACATCCCGCAGCAGGGGCGCCTGTTCTCGGGCACTGTCGAGAGCAACCTCAAGTTTGCCGGCGATATGGTGAGCGACGAGGACATGCGCCAGGCGGCACGCATCGCCCAGGCCGAGGACTTTATCGCCGAGCGCGAGGGCGGCTACGGCTCCCCCATCAGCCAGGGCGGCTCCAATGTCTCGGGCGGTCAGCGCCAGCGTCTGGCCATCGCACGCGCGTTGGCCAAAAAGCCCGAGGTCGTGGTGTTCGATGACTCGTTTAGCGCCCTCGACTACAAAACAGACGCGCGCCTGCGCGAGGAGCTTGCCAAAAACGTTACCGACGCCGCGCTCGTGGTCGTGGCCCAGCGCATCGCGACCATCATGCACGCCGACCAGATCATCGTGCTCGACGACGGCCACGTGGTGGGCACCGGTACGCACGAGGAGCTGCTGCACAGCTGCCCAGCGTACCTGGAGATCGCACAGTCGCAGCTTTCCGCCGAGGAGCTGGGGCTCACCCAAGAAGAAATTGAAGCCGTCATGGAAGGAGGCGAGCGCTAATGGCAGACAAGACCAAGACTCAGATTCCCAAGCCCACCCGCCAGCGTGGTCCCATGGGCCGCATGGGTGGCATGGGCCGCGGCGAAAAGGCCAAGGACTTTAAGGGCACCATGAGGCAGCTACTCGGCTATATCGGTCAGCACAAGATTGCCGTGTTTGCCGCCGTCGCCTTTGCCGTGTGCTCGGTCATCTTTAACATTGTGGGACCCAAGGTGCTCGGCCAGGTTACGACTAAGCTGTTCGAGGGCTTGGTTGCCAAGGTCAACGGCACCGGCGATGTCGACTTTGCCTGGATCGCCAAGACGCTCGGCTTTTTGCTCTGTCTGTATCTGGCGAGCTCTGCCTGCAGCCTGATCCAAGGCTGGCTCATGACCGGCGTCACGCAAAAGATTTGTTATCGCATGCGCAAGGAGATCGCCGCCAAGATCGCTGTCGTGCCGATGAGCTACTTCAACGGCCACAGCAAGGGCGACGTGCTCAGCCGCATCACCAACGATGTCGACACGCTGGGTCAGTCACTCAACCAGAGCGTGACGCAACTCATCACATCGGTGACGCAGATTATCGGCGTGCTCGTCATGATGCTGTCGATCAGTCTGCCGCTCACCGGCGTCACCGTGCTCACGCTGCCGGCAGCCGCGATTATCCTGACCGTGATGATTCACTTCTCGCAGCCGTACTTCCGCGAGCAGCAGCAGGTCCTGGGCGCCGTCAACGGCATCATCGAGGAGGACTTTGCCGGCCAGAACGTCATTCAGGTGTTCGACCGCGCCGTGGCCTCGATCGAGGAGTTCGACAAAGAGAACGACCGTCTCTTTATTAGTGGCTGGCGCTCGCAGTTCCTATCGGGCCTGATGATGCCGCTTATGAGCTTGGTGGGCAACATGGGCTACGTGGGCGTTGTCGTGGTGGGCGCACAGCTCGCGCTGACCGGCAATGCCACGCCCGGCGACATCCAGAGCTTTATCCAGTACGTGCGCAACTTTACGCAACCCGTGCAGCAGCTGGGCAACGTGAGCAACACGATGCAGTCGATGGCCGCTGCCACCGAGCGCGTCTTTGAGTTCCTCGCCGCGCCCGAGGAGGAGCAGAAGGCCGACGCCCAGATTCCCGAGAAGCGCCCCGGCCACGTTGAGTTCGACCACGTCAAGTTTGGCTACACGCCCGACAAGACCATCATCCACGACTTTAGCTGCGAGGCGCAGCCCGGTCAGACCATCGCCATCGTCGGCCCCACCGGCGCCGGCAAAACCACGCTCATTAAGCTGCTGCAGCGCTTTTACGACGTGGACGACGGTTCGCTGCGCGTCGAGGGCGTCGACGTGCGTGACTGGGACCGCGCGGCGCTGCGCGGCGAGTTTGCCATGGTGCTGCAGGACACCTGGCTGTTTAACGGTACCATCCGCGAGAACATCCGTTACGGACGCCCCGATGCGAGCGATGCCGAGGTCGAAGCCGCCGCACGCGCCGCACGCTGCGACCACTTTATCCATACGCTCGCCGGTGGCTACGACTTTATGATCAACGAGGAGGGCACTAACCTGTCGCAGGGTCAGCGCCAGCTCGTGACCATCGCCCGCGCCATTTTGGCCGACCGTCCGGCGCTGATTCTGGACGAGGCGACCTCCAACGTCGATACCCGCACCGAGGAGCTCATCCAGCGCGCCATGGATGCGCTGATGCAGGGCCGCACGAGCTTTGTCATCGCGCACCGCCTGAGCACCATCCGCAATGCCGACTGTATCCTCGTCATGCGCGACGGCAACATCGTCGAGCAGGGCACGCACAGCGAACTGCTCGCGCGCGGCGGGTTCTATGCCGCGCTCTACAACAGCCAGTTCGAGGACGTGGTCGCGTAAAATATTCGGTGTTATGACAACCAAAACCGCGCAGGAATGCTGATTCCTGCGCGGTTTTCCCATTCAAATACGATGTTATGTAAACAGAAAAGCAAAATATACAGTTATGGTAACTGCATTATGAAAACCAAATACTTAGAAAATGCTTATAATTTCAGCAAGAATGATGAAATATAATTGAATTATGTAAACTGAATTA
Organism: uncultured Collinsella sp.; assembly: GCA_900553215.1. GTDB lineage: Bacteria > Actinomycetota > Coriobacteriia > Coriobacteriales > Coriobacteriaceae > Collinsella. Next base: position 232 of record USCJ01000070.1, on the reverse strand, counting down.
TGTAAATGCAACGGAGCGACATGGGTGCTTGCGCTATTTCAGTTATGGAAACAGGATTATGACAACCAAAATTAAGAAAAAATATTGATATTTCAGTATATTTTTATATTTATTTATCATTTATGTAAATATCATTATGTAAACATATCGCATAATAACCAGCCCCGCGCAAAGATTCTCGCGCGGGGCTGGGGAGCCTGGTGTATTTTCCGGTGGCTTTCCGGCGCGCTCG
>USCJ01000069.1 GCA_900553215.1 uncultured Collinsella sp. | reverse complement strand
AGCGCTTCTCGCCATCTGCGAAGTGCAGGAGGGCGATACGGGCGGAGCGGTTCGGATCGTACTCGATCTCGGCAACCTTGGCGGGCACGCCGTCCTTGTTGCGCTTGAAGTCGATCACGCGGTAACGACGCTTCACGCCGCCGCCCTGGTGGCGGGTGGTGATGCGGCCGTTGTTGTTACGACCGGCCTTCTTGGGCAGGGGCTCGAGAAGAGACTTCTCGGGCTTGGTGCAGGTGATCTCAGAGAAATCGGAGATCGTCTGCCAACGCCTACCAGCGGAGGTCGGCTTAAGGTGCTTTACAGCCATTACAATCCCTTTCAATAGGAATCCGTTAGCCATCGCAGACAGGGATTCGAGGTTCTGCCTCGGGTGCGATGACACCGGACGTATACACGGTTCCGGGCGTGTCCATTTTATACGCCCGAAACCTTGAGCTCTCGCCTCCCCTATTTGGGAGGCATGAGCTCACTCAACAGCAGCGAGTCTTAGGCCTGGTTGCCAAAGACCTCGATGGTGTCGCCCTCGGCCAGCGTGACGATGGCCTTCTTCCAAGAACGGGTCTTGCCGGCGACATAGCGCACGCGCTTGGTCTTGGGCTTGACCGTCAAGGTGTTCACGCGAACGACCTTGACGCCGAAGATCTCCTCGACAGCGTCCTTGATCTGATACTTGTTAGCATCCTTGGCGACCTCGAACGTGTACTTGTTCTGCTCCATGCCGGAGAAGGAACGCTCGGACACGATCGGACGGATGATGATCTCGTGGGCGGTCATTTATGCAAGCACCTCCCCGAAGTGAGCGGCGATGTCGGCGGGCATCAGCACGGCGTTGTTGTTGACGAGATCGTAGGTGTTGGCCTCGTCGGCAGTGATGATGAACGTCTTGGGAATGTTGCGGAACGACAGGTAGGCGTTGACGTCCTCATCGCGAACGATGATGGTCAGACGCTTGCCCTCAAGGCCAAGAGCCTTGAGCATGGCAACGGCAGCCTTGGTGGAAGGCTTCTCGAAGCCGTAGTCGTCGACGAGCACGAGCTCGCCATCGGCCAGCTTGGCGGACAGCGCGGAGCGCATAGCCAGCTTGACCTCCTTGTTGTTCATACGCTTAGCGTAGGAACGGGGCTTGGGGGCGAAGATAACGCCACCGTGACGCCACTGGGCAGCACGGATGGAACCCTGACGGGCACGGCCGGTGCCCTTCTGACGCCAAGGCTTCTTGCCGCCACCGGAAACCTCAGAGCGGCCCTTAGCGGACTGGGTGCCCTGACGCCAAGAGGCCATCTGGCACTTGACGATGTGGTGCATAACGTGGATGTTCGGCTCGATGCCGTACACCTCAGCGGCGAGCTCGGCCTCGGCGACCTTCTTGCCCTCGCTGTTCTTTACTTCAAACTTTGCCATTTAAGTGTTCTCCTTGGTATGACGCTGGGCTAAATGGGCTGGGCCCTTAGGCCATACGGATGGCGACGAGACCATTCTTGGCACCCGGGACAGCGCCCTTGACCAAGATGAGGTTCTGCTCGGCATCGATGCGGACAACGGAAAGGTTCTTGACGGTAACGCGCTCGTTACCCATGTGACCGGCCATCTTGACGCCCTTGAGGACGCGCGCAGGATAGGCGCACTGACCGATAGAACCGGGGTGACGCTGGAAGTGAGAACCATGCGTCATAGGACCGCGGCGCTGACCCCAGCGCTTGATGCGACCCTGGAAGCCCTTACCCTTGGAGGTACCGATGACGTCGACCTTCTCGACATCAGCGAAATCAGCGACGGTGACGACCTCGCCGACCTTGTGCTCCTCGCCGTTCTCGACGCGGACCTCACGAAGGAAGCGGACAGGCTCGACGCCAGCCTTGGCGAAGTGACCAGCCATGGGCTTGTTCACGTTCTTGGCCTTGATGTCGCCGAAACCGATCTGGACGGCGTCATAGCCGTCGGTTGCCTGAGTTTTAACCTGCGAGACAGCGCAGGGGCCAGCCTGGATGACCGTGACGGGAACGACGTTATCGTCCTCGTCCCAAACCTGGGTCATGCCAATCTTGCGGCCGAGAATCATGCTGATCAAGATATGATCCCAACTCTCGCGTGGTCTTGGGACAATGCGTACACCACCGAGCGTACGCCCCTAGAGGACCACTACTTACACGACGTGCTCCCCAGCCTTGTATTTCGCCCAGACTACCTGACAACCCTATTAAGCAGGCATTTTGTCCAGCCAGAATACTCCCCTGGTTTCACACAGCTGTTTAGTATACACGGCTGCGGGCGTATCCATCGAGATTCATATTTCACTCACATTGTTTACGCAGGTAAAGTGCGTGGCACGTTCCCAGTGTGCGGCGGAGGGGGCGGGCCTGAGACATATTAAGGTTGTCGCGAGTTCCGCACGAACAGGAGGCCACTTAATGTGGCCTCCGTCGTGAGCAGGACTGTAGAGCAGGAAACCTAAGCCGGTGTCCCCGCTCTCCCGGGGCCGGCGGAATTTAGTTGTTCAGCATGCGGTCGAAGCTTCCCGAGTCGCCATCCCGATAGTCGGCGGTCATCAGAATCTCCTGCGGAATGCGCCCGCCCTCGCGCAGCACATTGCGGAACTGCACGCGCGTGACCATGGGCAGATCCTTGATCGTAGCGGCCAGGTTCTGCGGCACGCCCTGGTTGGCAGCCGCGGGCTCGCACTCGCCGCCGGCCTTCACGCGACGCTTATGCTCGGCGAGCATGGCGCGGTACATGCCGGCATGCAGGCGAATCTCAACCACATTGGCATTGCGAGCCTGCTCGACGATGCGCGCGCCCTCGCGGTCGATATCGCCCACGTAGTAGACGTAGTTAAAGCGATAGCCGATCTCAGCCAGATAATCGTCTAGGGCATGCGAGACGCTCGCCTTGCATCCGCCGCCAAAAATCACGCCGCCCACCTTGATGCCAAAGAGCTTGGCGTGCTTGCGGCCACGCAGCAGCCTGACGATCTCGTCGTAGGTGTCCAGGTTCTCGACCATAATGAACGGCTTATCGGCGCCCAGCGTAAAGAAACCCGTAAAGTGAACAGGGCGGTTGGGGGCGACCTTAATCGCCTGCATGCTGATGCCCTTTTCGGTCATACGCCGAATTAGGCGCTCGCCGTGCTTGCCGTCAAAGGCCTTCTCATCGTTAAAAATCTGGTAGGCACGCTGGCGGCGCGAGGCAACCGGCGTATCGGCACCTCGGTTTTGCTCGATCCAAGCCTGGATGATTGCGATTTCCTCGGCAATCTTGCGGTTGGACATCTCGTTGTGCTGAGTGCGCTGCGGCGCCTTTTTGCCGTCCTTGCCCTCGACCTTAACAATTTGAGTCTGCTGCTCCTTGATCTTAGAGAGCGCCGTAGGCGTAGGGACAACTTTGAGCAGCTGCCTGCCCAAAACGCGGGCAAGGGCAAACGCCGATACCTCGCCGTGGACGGCCGACTCGGGCTGCTGGGCAGCAGCATCTGCTGCGGCAGACTCCGGCTTCTTCTGAGACCTGCGCTTAGAATCGCCTTGGGAATTGCGCTCGCGCTTCGGCATAGACGCCTGCTTCTGCGGACGATCGGACTTGCTCTCCTTCGCCGGCTGGCGCTTAGGCTGCCCCGAAGAAACCTCGGCCTTCGCATCCTCGTCCTGCGGCGTGGTCTTCTCGGCTGCAGTCTCGGCATGGGAACTGCGACCCCCGCGATGGCGACGGCGGCGAGGCCTGCTCGACGCGCCCTGCTCCGTCTGCCCATCAGTAGGCTGCTCGCCCTTGGCCTCGGCAGCAACCTCAAGCTGCGGCTCAACAGGCTTCTGCTCGCGAGCCGCCGGCTCAACGGTTTTCTCGGTTTGTTCGGCCTTCTCGGCCTGAGCGGTCGGAGCCGGCTCGCCCTTCTCCTGACGCCTTACGGGATACGCGCGCCTCGCAAAACCACGCCCGGGACGGCATGAACCCGGAGCCTTCTTGGCAGACTCCTCAACATCGTCTGCAGCCTCGGAAGGCTCTTCAACCTCATGCGCGACATCCTGCTGCGCAGCCTTAAAGTGGGCACCACGGCGACGCTGGGGCTCCTGGGCCTCCACGGGCTTTTGCTCCTTCGCGGGCCTCTGCGACTCGGCAGCAACCTCGTTCTCAACAGCCTCGGCATCCGTCTCACCCTTTTGAGCAACGGCACGACGGAAGCGCTCCTGCTGGGCGCGGCGCTGCGCATCGCGCTTGCCGCCCCCGCCAAAACCGCCGCGTCCCGCCTTGGCCGTAAAGGCACGCACGACGTTCTCATCGAGCAACTCATCGGTATCGACATGCTCACGCGGAGCAGCTTCTTCCACAGCAGGCACGTCAGCGGAATCCTCGACGACAAAATCTTCGACGGACTCGGCAGGCTGCTCCTGGGCATCGCGGATCTCGACATTGATGGTATAGAACGCCGGGCGCCCGTTAATGCCGCTGCCCTCGATCTTGGTCACGATATTTGCCGCGATAAGCTCATCGCGCATCGCCTTGGTGTCGCATTCCTTATCGACGGAGCGGAAAATCTGCGCCAGCGCGCTCGACTTAATCTTGAGCGCCTTGCGGCAGAGCAGGTCGTAGGCAACCAGCTTGGCGCGCTCGGCAGAAAGCGATGTCTGGCTGCTCAGACGCTCAGCCAGAGCATCGACATTGTTTTGATTATCGGAATATACCGTCTTGGCCACGGGGCCCCTTTCATATGCACACATATACGTCCATATGGTACAACGCACGAGCCTATCCACGCAAAACATCTGCGAGAACGCCCTTGCACCACCTGTTCTCACAAGAAAAAAGACCGGGTCCGCTTGATTGCGGACCCGGTCTTTCCGAGTCAAATAGATGGGAGATTCAACCCGTCCGACCGACTAGGCCTTGGCGGCCTCGGCGTCGGCAGGAGCTTCAGCGGCAGCGGCGCGACCGTACTCGGCCTTGCCCATCTCGGACCACTCGGGCTCCTCGTCGGGCATGGAGCCGGCCTCCTTGCCGAAGAACTCCTTGAGACAGTTGACGGCAACGATGAGGCCCAGGACCATCAGCAGGACGGCGAAAACGAGCTGCAGGCCCTTGGTGGCGGCGACGGAGACGGCGGCCGTGGTGGCGGTAGCCGGGATGGTGCCGAAGAAGCCGTAAGCCTGGACAGCGGTCATGCAGCCCATGGCGCTCTGGACCAGCGAGGTGAAGGTGCAGCAGAGCAGGAAGGCGACGGGCACGTAGAGCATCCAGCCCTTGCGGCCGGTGCACTTGCAGAACACGGCGAGGGTAATCATGGTCATACCGCCGAGCAGCTGGTTGGAAGCACCAAAGAGCGGCCAGATGTTGGCATAGCCGCCAAAGGCGAGGGCGAGACCGGGAAGCAGGGTGACGACCGTGGCGAACCAGGGGTTGCCGAGAACCTTCATGTAGCCGGCCTTGGACTCGATGGCCAGGGCGTCGTTGGTCTGGGCAAAGAACTCGGAGAACGAGGTGCGGGCGATGCGGGCGACGGCGTCGAGCGAGGTCAGGGCCAGAGCGGAAACGTTCATGGTCATGAAGACGGTAGCGAACGTACCGTCAACACCGAAGGCCTGCATACCGCGGGAGATGCCAGCGGCGAAGATCTGGAACGGGGTGGAAGCGACGCCGGCGTTGAGGGCGCCGGTACCGGCGGTGTTCATGTCGGAGAACATGATGCCGGCGACGATGATGGCAAGGATGCCGACGAAGGACTCGACGATCATGGCGCCATAACCGACCTTGACGGCGTCCTGCTCCTTCTCGACCTGCTTGGAGGAGGTACCAGAAGAAACGAGGCTGTGGAAGCCGGAGAGGGCACCGCAGGCAACGGAAACAAACAGGACCGGGAACATCATGCCGGAGGCGCTGGAGAAGCCGGTAAAGGCCGGAGCGGTGATGGTGGCCTGGCCGTTAACACCCAGGACGACGATACCGAGGACAGCGCAAACGATCATGACGATCATCATGATGGAAGTGAGGTAGTCACGCGGGGTCTTGAGCATCTGGATGGGCATAGCGCCAGCGAAGACCAGGTAGACCATGACGACGGCGAACCACTGGAACTTATCCAGGTAGACCGGGAACTGCATACCGACGGCAAACATGAGAACCATGAGGACCACGCCGGTGACGAACTCGGTAGCACCGGTGAGGTTGAACTTCTTCTGGGCCCAACCAAAGGCGATAGCGACGAAGGTGAACAGGATGGAGATGGTACCAGCGCAGCCGGCGGCATAGGACTTGGTGAAGTCGATAGCACCGGTGGCAGCGCCAGAAGCGTCAACGACCGAGGTGAACATGAACGTCTTGCAGACCATGTCGGTGAAAGCGGCGATGACGATGATGCAGAACAGCCAGCAGAACAGCAGGAACAGGCGACGGCCGGTCTTGCCGATGTACTTCTCGATGAGCTGAGCGAGCGACTTGCCGTTGTTCTTCATCGAGGCATACAGGGCGCCAAAGTCGTGGACGGCGCCAAAGAAGATGCCGCCGACGAGGACCCAGAGCACGACGGGCAGCCAGCCAAAGGCCATGGCGACGATCGTACCCGTAACAGGGCCGGCACCGCAGATCGAGCTGAACTGGTGCGAGAACGCGGTGAAGGCAGAGACGGGCGAGAAGCTCTTGCCGTCCTTCATGCGCTTGGCCGGCGTGAGAGCCTCTTTGTCAACGCCCCACTTGTTGGCCAGCCATCGGCCATAGCCCAGATAGCCGCAGGCGAGCACCGCCGCGGCCACAACCATGAGCAAAACTCCGTTCATTACATTTCCTCCTCTAAAAAGAACTTCTCAGACATAAAAAATGAGGGCCGTCGGTTGCGCTCGACGGCCCTCATCTTCATCAGCCGCCCGTTATCGTACGGGCTAGCTGTATGTGCTAACCCGCATCAGATAATTACTACGCTGATAATGTTTAGCTGATGCGTGAACATGTCTAAGAAATCCTCTTCAATCATGATGCGAACGATCCGTGCGGTTCACATCCCCCAGTGGTTGAAAAGGAGTATGTAACTTTAGTTACC
>USCJ01000068.1 GCA_900553215.1 uncultured Collinsella sp. | reverse complement strand
TGGATATCGTTCATAATTTCGTCCTTTCAAAAAGCACCGCGACGGCGCCGTAGCTGACAAGTTTCCTGCCATTGTACCCGAACGCCACGCGTTCTTACCTGCGGCGCTCGCTCTCGAGTGTTCGGTCGAACGCCCAGACCCACCAACGCATCACGTGCGCCTGCGAGCCGTCCACCCGCTCGCGCGTCTGGTCCTCCAGATACAACTCGGTCGCGTGCCCGCCAAAACGCACCTTATATGTTGCCGTACGGATGCCGTGGACCATCAGGCCAAACCCGGTGGTCGAGATAATTTCGTCGATCGTAAAACAACGGCCGTCGACCCAGCAGACGGTGACCGGCACGACCTGTCCGCCCGCGAGGATGCGAGCCACGACGTCCACATACTGCTTGTGCACGCGCCGAGTTTTGCCGTCTGTCTGTCGATATTCCATGCCCTCTATTATCGAACGCATGTTTGTATGTTGTAAAGCGAACAGACTGTGGTTTTGGGGTGTTGGGGCGCGCACACGTGTCCTCATGGCGTGTTAGCAAAAAGAATACCCGCGGTCAACAGGGCTAATATTCAATTTTAGTGCCAAAAAATTCACTTCTCCCATCAGAACTCGGTAAAGAAACCCACAGGAGGTGATACGATTTATCATGTTTTTGTAACGTGTCTGCAAACTTCGAGAAAGCCCATATATGGACGTAACGTTCTCAACCTTCCTCGGCCAAATTGTGTCGAACCCAGTCCTTGCCGTCACCGTGATTCTCGCGCTCGGCGCCATCTTCGTCAACGGATGGACCGACGCCCCCAACGCCATCGCGACCTGCGTCACTACGCGTTGCATGCCCGCCCGCGCCGCCATTCTCATGAGCGCCGCATTCAACTTCTTGGGCGTGCTCATCATGACGCACTTTAACGCGAGCGTCGCCAACACCATCTCACATATCGTCGACTTTGGCGGAAACAGCACCATGGCGCTTGCGTGCCTCTGCGCGGCTCTGTTCTCCATTGTCGTCTACGGTGCCACGGCATCGCGTTTTGGCATCCCCACCTCGCAAAGCCACAGTCTTATCGCCGGCCTGACCGGTGCCGCTATCGCCCTCGGCGGCGCGAACAGCGTCAACGTCCACGAGTGGATGAAGGTCATCTACGGCCTGGCGCTCTCCATCGGTCTGGGTTTTGTCATGGGCTGGATCCTGTGCAAACTCGTCTCGATTCTGTTTGCCGCCGCCAATAGGCGACGTGCAAACGTCTTCTTTAAATACGCTCAGATCGCGAGCGCTGCGGCCATGAGCTTTATGCACGGCGCGCAGGATGGACAGAAGTTCATCGGCGTGCTCTTTTTAGGCGTGGCCTTCGCCAACGGCCAGACGAGCGTCGGCGATGCCGGCATCCCCATCTGGATTATGCTGCTATGCTCGGCCACCATGGGCATCGGCACCAGCGTGGGCGGCGAGCGCATCATCAAGTCCGTTGGCCAGAGCATGGTCAAGCTCGAAAAGTACCAGGGCTTCTCCGCCGACCTGGCGGGCGCCGCGAACCTGCTGCTTGCCACCCTTACCGGCATCCCCGTGTCCTCCACGCACATCAAGACCTGCGCCATCATGGGCGTCGGTGCCGTCAAACGCCTCTCGGCCATCAACTTCGGCGTCGTCAAGGACATGATGTTCACCTGGTTCTTCACCTTCCCCGCCTGCGGACTCATCAGCTTTGTCATGGCCAAGCTGTTCATGATGTTCATCTAGTCAAACCGAACGTCCATCCGGACCGTAACACCTCGCCCACCCGTCTTCGCCTCGAAAGGACCCACTCATGGCAAAGAAACCCGATTCGTTCTACTTTGACAACTACGTCGCCTGCGCCGACCTCGCCGTCCAGGCCGCCGAGCTGCTTACCAAGATTTTCGAGAACTTCGATCCCGCAAAGATTCACGATATGCTCGACAAGATGCATGCGATCGAGCATGCGGCCGACAAGAAGCACCATGAGCTTGAGGACGCCCTGCTCACCGCCTTTATCACCCCGCTTGAGCGCGAGGATCTGGACCTGATGAGCTGCTCGCTCGACACCGTGCTCGACCGCATCGAGGGCGTCGTGCAGCGCGTCTACTTCACCAACATCCAGAGCATCCACCCCGATGCCATCGTCATCGCCCACAAGGTGACCGACGCCTGCCGCGCCATGAAAGACCTGATGGTCGAGCTGCCTAACTACCGCAAGTCCAAAACGCTTCGCGAGCTCGTCATCCAGATCAACACCATCGAGTCCGAGGCCGACGAGCTCTATATCAACGCCATGCGTAACCTGCACGTTAACGGCAAGGACCCGCTCGAGGTCATCGCTTGGCGTGACGTGTACGCCTTCCTGGAGTACTGCGCCGACTGCTGCGAGAATGTGGCCGATGTCGTGGATTCGATTGTCATGAAGAACAGTTAATTGGGGGTACGTGTCCCGGCGGCGAAGGGCCGGCCACGGTTTGCTTTCTCACTCCGGCTGCTTTGCAGAGTCGTTCGAAAGTAAACCGTGGCCGGCCCTTCGCCTTACGTACCACCATTGGGAACTTTGGCTGATAGATTTAGCGCGACGGGGGTTTGGCTGAAGGGACCTTTGGTATCCGTTCGGACACTTTGGCCCTTGATGAGCGTTTGGCTGATTGCTGCTTTGGGTACTCTTTGGGTTACTTTTGGTTTGTTTGATTTTTAATTTTAGGAGGGCTTGTATGTCTTATTTGGATCTGGCTCGTGGTCGGTATTCTTGTCGTTCTTTTGAGGACCGTCCTGTTGAGCAGTCGGTAGTGGATGCCATTGTTGAGGCGGGGCGGATTGCTCCTTCTGCTTGTAATAATCATCCAGCCCGTGTGATGGTGCTGGATACGCCTGAGCTGTTGGAGAAGGCTGCTGCTTGTCAGCCTCGGTTTGCTCGTGATGGGTCCATCTTTGGGGCTTCGCTTGTCTTCCTTATTTGCAGCGTTACCGATGATGCTTGGGTGCGCCCGTATGACCAGATGAATTCCAGTGAAATCGATACGTCCATCGTGTGTGATCAGATGATGATGGAGGCCACCGAGCAGGGCCTGGGAACGTGCTGGGTATGCCATTTTAAGCCTGAGGTGGCAGAGGAGCAGTTCAATCTGCCCAAGGGCGTCTATCCCTATCACATGCTCGTCTGTGGCTATCCCGCCGACCACATCGCCGATCCCGAGCATCGCGAGGCCCGCACTATTCCCCTCTCCAACTTCCTCCTCAAGTAGTTTTTAGACATACCTTAAAATCTACCTTTTACCACGCGCCCTTCGCCGAGTTCTGTCCTATCGCATGCAGAGCTCGGCGTTTTGTTTCCCAACCCGTATACAGCCACAAAAAAGGAGCCCGCAGGTGCGAGCTCCTCTTAAGGACACTAGATTGTAGCTCTGATGCTAGTCCAGGTCGTCGGCGGCAAAGTTGTCGATCGGGGCGAAGGGATCGGCCACGGGGACAACCGGATCGGCGACGGGCAGCGGCTCGGCGGCGGGAACGGCTCAGCGGGAACAGTCACCGCAGGAGAAGCGGCAGAACCGACCGGCGTGGAGGCCATGAGGTCGGCCGGGAAGGAGTTCTGGGCATCGTCCATGAAGTGCTGGATGAGCTTGAGGTACTCGGCCTTGAACTCCTCGCGGGAAGCCTTGAGACGATCGATTTCCTCGAGCTCGGCCTGCTTCTCGGTCAGAGCCTGGCGGATAACCTCGCGGGCCTTAGCGTCAGCCTCGTTGCGGATACGCTCAGCGTTCTCGTTGGCATCGTTGACGATGGTCTCAGCGGTCTGCTGGGCAGCGATCAGGGCAGCGGAAATCTGGCGCTCCTGAGCGGAGAAGTCAGGGGCAGGAGCAGCCACGGGGGCGGCAGGAACGGCTTGGGCGGTGGCATCCTGAGCCTGGGCAAGCTGAGCCTGCGCATCGGCAAGCTGCTGCTCGGTAGCAGTCAGGCGACCCTTAAGGTCGACGATCTTAGCGAGCATAGCGTCAACCTCGGAGGACAGCGTCTCCAAGAAGACGTCGACCTCGGCGGGATCGTAGCCACGCTTGGCCTCAGAGAAAGTCTGAGCCTGGATGTCTGCAGGGGTAATAGCCATAACAAGTCTCCTTTTTCATCGCCTCGGCGCTACACGCCCGACGTAAGTTACTAAGTCAGTTCTATACGAGTATACCTATAAGAAGCTGCAGAACCAGCCTCTGCACCAACTGCAACGCAATAATCGCAACGACCGGCGAAAAATCGATACCGCCCATCGGCGGGATGAAACGACGGAACAGGTTGAGCCACGGACCGCACACGCTATCGAGCACCGCAGCAATATCCTGAAGCAAACCACCCTGCTTCATGGGAATCCACGTCATAAAGCAGTAGACGACAATGAGCGTGGAATAGAAGTTGAACAGCGTGTTGACCAGCTGGACGATAGTGTAGATGTTGATGGGAATCTCCTCGTCTTGTCTTTACTTAAGGTAGCCGTCGGCACGAAGCTTCTTGAGGTCCGAATCCTTAACCCCGCAGCCGGCGGGCAGCACCATGAACACGCGGTCGCCTACCTCCTTGACCGTGGCGCCCAGACCGCAGGCAAAGCCGTAAGAGAAGTCCAAGACGCGCTTGGCAACTTCGGTGCGTACGCCCACAAAAATCAGTGCGACAGGCTGCTTGGTGCGAACGCGGCGCACCACGGTCTCCACGTCGTCATAGCTCTCGGGGCGCAGGACATAGGCCGGCAGCTGCGGCGTGGCGTTGATGATATTGCTCGCATAGGCCGAGGCATCGCTCGGTGCAGGCGCGGGGGCAGGTGTTCTCGGCGTAGCTCGACGGCGTGTCATAGGCACCAGGACGATAACCGCTCGCAACGCTGTCCTGCGAGCGCGAAGGCGGGTTATACGTCGTGGCATGGCGGGAGTCATCGCCGACCAGCTGACCGGAGCGCGTATACACGGCAACCGACTCAGCTTCACCGCGGCGCGTCTGACCAAGCAGGCCGTTGCTCGGCTCGTCTTGGGTGTAGAAGCCCTCGCCCGAAGCACCGCTGTAGCCGTTGCCCTGATAACTATCGTCATAGCCGTCATCGTAGCCGTAGTCGTCGTCCTGGCCATAACCCTGGTCGTAACCCTGCTGGCCGCCCAGGTGCATCTTATTTTTAATCTCGTCAAGGAAGCCCATGGTTGTGTCCTCTCGCGGTTTAGTGCAGGCGCCCCGATAATCAGTGCGCACTTCAGAGCCTTATTTTACTGCAAACTCCGGGCTAAATACTACCCTGCCCAGGCGAACGAGCGTAGAGCCCTCCTCAAGGGCAGGCTCAAAGTCCTCGCTCATGCCGCAGGAAAGCTCAGGCAGGTTCAAATCGGGATGCGCCGCCTCCAGCTCATCCCTCAGCTCACGAAGCCCCGCAAAGGTGCGGCGTGCCACATCCTTATTCCCCCGGGGCGCCATAGTCATAAGCCCCTGTACGCAAATTCCCTCAAGTTCCGCAAGCTCACCCGCGGCGGCGCGAATCTCATCGGGCGAAAAGCCTCCCTTCGACTCCTCACCACTCACATTGACCTCGATGAGCACACGCTGGGGGCCGGCGAGCTCGCCTGCCTCAATCTTGCGGACAGCACGGCTCGAGATCGCCTGTGCCAGATGCAGCGAACCCACCGAGTGAATCAGCTCGGCTGAGCCCAGCACCGCATTGATCTTATTGGTCTGCAGGTTGCCGATCATATCGAAGCGCACCTCGGGCAGCTCCGGATGCTCCGCCAGACCCGTGAGCTTGCGAACCAGCTCCTGCGGGCGGTTCTCGGCAAAATGGCGATACCCCGCCTGGATGGCGGCAACGGTCTCATCGACACCAACGGTCTTGGACACGGCAATGAGGCGCGCGGCGTCGTGGGGGCGGCCCGCGCGATCGAGCGCCTCATAAAAACGTTCCAGAATCTGCTCGCGGCGAGCGCGCATCAAGTCCAAATAGTTATCCATTGCCAATCGCCTCCGCTGACAGCCAAACAAGTAGTCCCATGCTAACGCAAGAGCGCGGCCCCGCATGTGCAAGGCCGCGCTCACTTAGGTATTTACAATCTTTCGACGAACGGGGTCACTTACTCCTCGTCGTCCTCGCCATCGTCCTCGTCCTCAAGATGATCGAGCAGGTAGCGAAGACCCTCGCTGACCTCGTTAGCGGGCACCTTGGCAACGTAGCGAGCGTCGACGGCGGGCCTCATGATAACACCCTCGCCCGAAGGCACGCGCATGCTCTCGAGCTCATCCTCGTCCACACGGGCGATATCGCCGGCGTTCATACGCTGACCAGTCAACAGGAAGGTCAGACGGCAAGCGGCATCGATGGAAATCGAAGCGATGCGATCGAGGTAGCGCGAAACCATGATAGCGCGGCGCAGGTCGTCATAGTTGCTGTCGTCGTCCATAAAGTCGCCCGTATCCATACGGTTAAAGGTGCGGAAGAACTTCTCGTAGGCGGCGTGCACCGGCTCGTCCTCGACGGCCAAGTTGCAGATGATGGACATGTCATTGGTGACGAGCGCAGAAAGCGAAGAGCCCAGCACCTGGTAAACAGCTTCGGCCTCGGCCTCAACCGTACCGACGAGCTCCTGGGGCAGCGAGATGTCGGCCTTGACCATGTGACGCGTGGCGCGGCAGATCTGGCGAACCTTATCGGTCATGCGCTGCAGGTTAAAGTCGACGTAGATAATCGTCTGCAGCAAGCGGAAGTCGGAGGCGACCGGCGACTGCGTGGCGATCAGGTTGTAGCACACGGCCTCCAAGTTGGCGCAGCGCGCGTCAATCGAAAGCGTGCGCTTCTTGGTCTTGGTGGCGAGCTTGCGGTCGTCGGTCACATAGGCCTTAACGGCATCGTGGAGGGCCAGATCGACGGCCTCGTAGATGCTCAGCATCTCGTGGCGGGCCTCGATGAGCTGACGGGAAAACAGTTTGCGCATGGTTCACTCCAATCAGTTGGGTGCGGTCATGCCGCCCGCACAGTGAATACGCACCGGACCAGGTCCGATCGGCTTGGGACTAGTC
>USCJ01000067.1 GCA_900553215.1 uncultured Collinsella sp. | reverse complement strand
TCAGGCTGAAGCGAACGGCAATACCGTCGATATCAACATCATCTTGATCCATGCCGAAGACCATCTGACGATGGCCATCATGGCGAGTGATTTTGCCGAGCGCTTTATCGAGCTTTATCGCGATAAGTACGAGGGCAAGTAACCCTAAAATACCGAGTTTGGTCAATCGGGCGCCCAAGATGAGCGCTTTTGAAAGGAGTCCGTTATGAACATCATGTTGGCTTGCTGTGCTGGTATGAGCACCTCGCTCGTTGTGAGCAAGATGGAGGAGGCCGCTAAGGCCCAGGGCAAGGATGATTACAAGATTTGGGCCGTCGAGCAAGGCCAGGTTGCCGAGGAACTCGGAAACTTTGACGTTTTGCTGCTTGGCCCGCAGGTCCGCCATCTTCAGCGCAAGCTCACCAAAGTCGTTGACGGCAAAGCTCCCGTTGCCGTAATCGATCCGGTTGCCTACGGCAGCTGCGATGGCGCCAAGGTCCTCAAGCAGGCGGAGGACCTGGTCGCCAAGGCATAAGGGCTCAATAGCCCAAAATCGCCGCTGTGCGACTAGCACTCGACAGCGGTCTACATCCGAAAGCACGTCATTAACTTTCGAAAGCAGGTACATCATATGGCTTTCTCCGAGAAATTCGAAGATGTGATGATGGTTGTCGCAGAAAAAGTAGGCGACAACGTATATCTCTCCGCAATTAAGGATGCCTTTACCGCGTTTATGCCCTTCGTTATCGTGGGTTCTATGGGCACGCTGCTCAAGACGTTGGTCTCTTCCACCACGACGGGGCTTGCACAATGGGTGCCCGCGCTCGCGGGGCTTGAGCCGGCATTTTCCGCTATCAACTACTGCACCATGTCCTTCATGACGGTGCCCATCACCTTCCTGATTGGCCTTTACCTGGCCCGTGCCAAGAAGGCTCCGGAGTATCCGACGGCGCTCGTCTCCGTGGCGGCCTACATCTCCATGATTTGCACCTCTATCAAGGTCGACGGTGCCGGCACGGCTCTCGAGGCTCCGGTGTCTGGTCTTCTTACCACTCAGATGGGCGCTCAGGGTCTTTTTGTCGGCATGATCACGGCCGTTGTGTTCGGTTCGCTTTTCTGCTGGCTCTCTAAGATCGACCAGATCAAGATCAAGATGCCTCCTTCGGTTCCCTCTGGTATCTCCCAGTCCTTCAACGTTATGATCCCGGTCTTTATTGTCCTCGTCGTGAGCGCTATCTTCGGCCTTGGCTTCCAGGCCCTTACCGGCTCCTATATCAACGATTGGATCTACGGCCTTATGCAGGCTCCGCTCGAGGCGGCCTTCAAGACTCCGGCTGGCGTTGTCATCATCGTTGTCGTGTCCCAGCTCTTCTGGGTTCTCGGTATCCATGGCGGTCTCATTGTTTCCCCGGTGCGCAACCCCATGTTCAATGCCGCAATCGCCGCCAACACCGCCGCCCTTGCCGCTGGCACCATGCCCGATTCTCCGTTCACCATGGGTTTTTGGAACTGCTTCGTTGCTCCCGGTGGCGCCGGTATGACCCTCTGCCTCATCATCGCTATTTTCCTGTGCTCCAAGCGCGATGAGGAAAAGGCTATCGCCAAGCTCGGTTTCCTGCCTGGCATCTGCGGCATCTCCGAGCCCGTCGTCTTCGGTATCCCTCTGGTCTTGAACCCGATCTACGCGATTCCGTTTGCCTTTGGTTCCGGTATCTGCGTCGCCATCGCCATGTTCGCCACCTCTATCGGCTTCCTTCCCTGCAACACCGTTGACGTGCCCTTTGGTGTGCCCATCCTGCTTAATGCCTTTGTTGGCCATGGCTGGCAGGGTGTTGTGGTCCAAGTCGTCGAGCTCGTCGTGGGCGTCCTTATCTGGATCCCCTTCGTCCTCGCCAACAGCAAGCTGGCCAAGAAGGAGCAGGAAGAGGCTGCTCAGGCCTAATGGCTACACCTATCGGCTGTCCGATAATATGCCTGTAACTTCGAGGGGCGCGGTGCACGGGAGCGCCGTGCCCCTCTTTTTAACTAAGGAGATAACTATGAGCTACGTGTTCCCAGAAGGCTTTTTGTGGGGCGGTGCCACTGCCGCCAACCAGTGCGAGGGTGCTTGGGATGTGGATGGCAAGGGCCTTTCGGTCGCCGACTGCACCACCTATAAGCCCAAGGTCGACAAAAAGGACTACGCGGCCCTTCACGGCATCACTGACGAACAGATCAAGGAGGCCGAGGCTTCGACCGATATCCACGTGTACCCCAAGCGTCACGGCATCGACTTCTTTCATCGCTACAAGGAGGACATTGCGCTTTTCCGGGAGATGGGCTTCAAGACGCTGCGCGTATCCATCCAGTGGACTCGCCTGTTCCCCACGGGTACAGAGGAAGAGCCGCTCCAGGCCGGTATCGACTACTACCGCGACCTGTTCCGCACCATGAAGGATGCGGGCATTGAGCCACTTGTGACGCTTCACCACTACGAGATGCCGCTCTATTTGGCAAACCACTACGATGGTTGGGGCAAGCGCGAAGTCATCGACTTCTTCTTGCGCTTCTGCGAAGTCTGCTTCCGCGAGTTTGGAAAGTACGTTACCTATTGGCTCACATTCAATGAGATCGACTCTGTGTTCCGCCACCCCTGGACCACGATCGGCGTTTGCACCGAGCGTTATCCCGAGGATAAGCGCGAGGAGCTTATCTACCAGTGCGTGCACAATCAGTTTGTGGCGAGCGCCCTTGCCACCAAGATGCTGCACGAGATGGTTCCCGGTGCTCAGATGGGCTGCATGGTCACGCGCACCCTCACCTATCCCGAGAACTGCAATCCCAAAAACATGCTGCTTGCGCAGAAGGACAACCGCGATAACTACTTCTATAGCGATGTCCAGGTACTTGGCGAGTATCCGCAGCATGTGCTCAACTATTGGAAGCGCAAGGGCATCCACGTCGAGTTCGGCATGGGTGACGAGGCCATTCTCAAGCAGTATCCGGTCGACTTCGTCTCGTTTTCTTATTACATGTCGATGGTTGACTCCATTGATGCGGACAAGCGCGAGAAAGTCGGAGGAAACCTTGCTACCGGCGTCAAGAACCCCTTCCTGCCCATTTCTGACTGGGGTTGGCAGGTCGACCCCGATGGCCTCACCTACGCGTTGATCGATATGCAGGACCGCTACCATAAGCCGCTCTTTATCGTCGAGAACGGTCTTGGCGCCTACGATAAGGTCAACGAAGACGGCACGATTGACGATGACTATCGCATCGACTACTTCCGTGAGCACATTAAGGCCATCGGCGCTGCTATCGAGGAAGGTGTCGACGTGATGGGCTATACCCCGTGGGGGTGCATCGACCTGGTCTCGATGTCGACGTGCGAAATGGACAAACGGTACGGCTTTATCTATGTTGACCTCGACAATGAGGGCAACGGTACCTATGCACGCTCTAAGAAGAAGAGCTTCGATTGGTACCAGAAGGTTATCGCCACCAACGGTGCTGACCTCGACTAGCTTTCATTCAACAAGTGTGAGGGCCGTCGCGATGACGGCCCGTTTCCTATAGAAAAGAGGACGACCATGGGTGTTTTTCCAAAAGACTTTCTTTGGGGCGGCGCGACTGCTGCCAATCAGTTCGAGGGAGCCTGGGACGTAGACGGCAAGGGTCCGAGTTGCATGGATATGGCCACTAACGGCAACCATCACCACCCGCGCGAGATCACGCCCGAGCTCGACCCCAACAAGCTCTATCCCTGTCACGATGGTGTCGATTTCTACCATCACTACAAAGAGGACATCGCCTTGCTCGCCGAGATGGGATTCAAGGTCTTTCGTTTCTCGATGAACTGGCCTCGCGTCTTCCCAACGGGATTCGAAGATGAGCCCAACGCGGCTGGCCTTGCGTTTTACGATTGCGTGATGGACGAGTGCCATAAGTACGGCATCGAACCGCTCGTGACGCTGAGTCATTACGAGATGCCTTTTGCCATGTGCCAGAAAGTCGATGGCTGGGCTTCGCGCGAGGCTATTGACTGCTACGTGAAGTATGCCAAGACCGTCATGGAGCATTTCAAGGGCAAGTGTCGCTACTGGCTCACGTTCAACGAGATCAATTGCGGCATGATGTCCCTTGGCAACTACATGAGTCTCGGCATTCTGAATCCGGGCTCCTTTGACCTTCGCCATCAGAAAGATGACCCGCAGAAGCGTTTGCAGGCGCTGCACCATCAGTTTGTCGCAAGTGCTCTTGCGGTCAAGGCGGGGCACGAGATCGACCCCGACAACAAGATGGGTTGTATGATTGCCTACATGCTGGCCTATCCGCTCACGCCCAATCCTGCGGACGTCGAGCTTGCCCGCGAGCGTAACCAGTATCGCAACTACTACTGTTCAGATGTCCAAGTGCGCGGCGAGTACCCCTACTTTGCCCAGCGCATCTGGGACGAGGAGGGCGTGACGCTCGATATCACCGACGAGGACCGTAAGATTCTCAAAGAGGGTACGGTCGATTTCTATACGCACAGCTACTATCAGAGCCAGTGCGCAAGCACTGACCCTGCCGAGGAGACGAGCGGTAACCTTCTCGGGGGCGCCAAGAATCCTTACCTCAAGGAGACTGCATGGGAGTGGCCAATCGACCCTATGGGTCTGCGTATCATGCTCAACCAGGTGTACGAGCGCTATCAAATTCCCATTATGGTGGTTGAGAACGGCCTCGGCTGCTGCGACGAGGTCAATCCGGATGGATCCATCGACGACGACTATCGTATCGAGTACTTGCGCGATCACATCAAGGCCATGGCCGAGGCCATCAAGGATGGTGTTGAGGTCTGGGGCTACACGCCTTGGGGCTGCATCGACCTGGTGAGCAATGCCGATGGAGAGATGGCCAAGCGCTACGGGTTTGTTTATGTCGATAAGCACGATGACGGCACCGGTACTATGGAGCGCTCGCGTAAAAAGAGCTTCTACTGGTACAAGAAGGTTATTGAGACCAACGGCGAGGAGCTGTAATGGGAGGAGCGGTTGCCGCGCTTATCAGTCAGATCGTCATCATGTTTATCCTGATGGCGATCGGCTATTTTCTCTACCGCATGAAGATTATCGACCGCAAGGGCACGAGCCAGATGGCCAATGTGGTCATCTATGTGGCGTATCCCTGCATTACGCTGAGAACCCTTATGGTCGACTTCGAACCCAACATGATCCGCGACGCGGGATTTTGCTTTGTGCTTACCGTTGTGGTCACACTAATTTCGATTCCGCTCACGCGTCTGTTTTTTAAAAAGGAGGATGGTGTCGCCCGTTACGGTGCCATCTTCTCCAACAGCGGCTTTATCGGGGTTCCCATTGTTATGGGCGTGTTCGGGTCCGAATACGTCTTCTACCTCTCCATCGGAGTCTCATGCCTCACGTTTTTCATTTGGACGTATGGCGTATGGTTGGTTTCGGGTGATAAGAGCCAGATGTCCTTTAAGAACTGCATTACTAACCCCAATCTCATCATGATCTTGATTGGTCTTGTTTGCTTTTTCTTTTCAATCCATCCGCCCGCGTTGATGGCGACGATTCTCGATGACCTGGGTGCGCTCAATACGGGCCTTGTGATGCTTGTGCTTGGAGCCTATTTGGCGCAGAGCGATATGCGCGCTGTCGTTACGAGCAAAAAGGCCTATCTCGTTAGCTTGGTGAGACTCGTCATCATCCCGGCGATCGTTGTTGGCATATTGGCGCTCTTCCCGTGGATTGATGCCAAGGTTCGCCTCACGATGCTTATCGCTCTCGGTGCACCTGTCGCATCGTTCGCGGCCATCTTGTCCGAGAAATACGGCGGCAACTATAAGTTTGGAATCGGTTTGGTGACGCTGTCCACGATTCTGTCGCTCGTCGCCATGCCCATCATGCTTGAGCTCGCGTCTTTGGTGATCGTATAGCTGGTTGGTATTTGAGGGGTTGACAATAACGTCAACCCCCCAAACTCGTCAACGGCCGTTCTGAGGCGGCAGGCGGTATAAAAAATCGCTAAAGTACCCATATTCGTGAACAAACGAACGTTTATGCCCGGGTGCGCCGTGGTAAAATCTCAGGCGTTATCGGAGCAACCTTACAGGAGGTTTCTTTTATGCTCGTCAACGCAGCAGACATGCTCAAGAAGGCTGAGGCCGGCAAGTACGGTCTCGGTGCCTTCAACACCAACAACCTCGAGTGGACCCTGGCTATTCTCCAGGCCGCCGAGGAGGCCAAGTCTCCGCTGATCCTTCAGTGCACCGCTGGTGCCGCTAAGTGGATGGGCGGTTTCAAGGTCTGCGCCGACATGGTCAAGGCTGCCGTCGAGGCTACGGGCGTTACCGTTCCCGTCGCCCTTCACCTCGATCACGGTTCTTACGAGGACTGCTTCAAGTGCATCGAGGCCGGCTTCACGTCCATCATGTATGACGGCTCTCACGAGGAGACCTTCCAGCTTAACCTCGACCGCACCAAGGAGCTCATTGAGCTTGCCCACTCCAAGGGCATGTCCATCGAGGCCGAGGTCGGCGGCATCGGCGGCACCGAGGACGGCGTGACCTCCAGCGGCGAGCTCGCTGATCCTGCTGAGTGCAAGCAGATCGCTGACCTGGGCGTCGACTTCCTCGCCTGCGGTATCGGCAACATCCACGGCGTGTACCCTGCCGACTGGGCTGGCCTTTCCTTCGAGCGTCTGGGCGAGATCAAGGCCCAGACCGGCGATCTGCCCCTCGTCCTGCACGGTGGCACCGGCATCCCCGAGGATCAGATCAAGAAGGCCATTTCCCTGGGCATCTCCAAGATCAACGTCAACACCGACCTGCAGCTCGTCTTCGCCAAGGGCGTTCGCGAGTACATCGAGGCTGGCAAGGATCAGCAGGGCAAGGGCTTTGACCCCCGCAAGCTCCTCAAGCCTGGTCGCGACAACATCGTTGCCCGCACCAAGGAGCTCATGGAGGAGTTTGGCTCCGTCAACAAGGCGTAAGTAGCGGTTTAACTTCCCGCCGGAGGCCCCGTTTCCCCTACGCTGTTTCCCTCGCGCTCACCTGGCTTCGCC
>USCJ01000066.1 GCA_900553215.1 uncultured Collinsella sp. | reverse complement strand
CCGGGCGCACCTCCGTTGCGATTTCGAAAGGTTGGGTTCAGGAGCCCTGCCAAGTGCTCAGGAGCTACAACAGCAATTTGGTGGGTATCGGGGCGCCATGCCCCGTCCATCAGATTTCGATCTCTTTTGGAAGGACCGCATGGCCGAGGCCGACGCCGTCGGGCTTGACTATGCGATCGAGACGGCATCGGTCACCGATGCCGTGACCTGCCAGCTTTTCGACCTCTGGTATACCGGCATGTGTGGCGCTCGCCTGCATGCCAAGTACCTTAAACCCGTCTCGGACGAGCCCGTGCCATTGGTACTTCAGTTCCATGGGTATCCGGGTGCAAGCCGCAGCTGGTTTGAGCAGGCGTCGTTTGCGGGCATGGGCATGGCACTCATCGCCCTCGACTGCCCCGGCCAAGGAGGTCCCTCCGAGGACATTGGTGGATTTGAGGGCACAACGGTCGCGGGCCATATCGTCGCCGGTATCGACGGCGATCCGGCCAACCTCTACTATGTCCGCTTGCACCAAGATATTCGCATCCTGTGCCGCATCGTTCGCGAGCTCGAGGGCATCGATCTTGCCCGTGTGTTTGTGAACGGCGCGTCGCAGGGCGGCGGTTTGGGCATTGCGACCTGTGCACTTAACAGCGAGCTTATCAATCGCGCCGCCATCCTCTATCCCTTCCTGTCGGATTTCCGCCTGGTCTGGGATTTGGATGCCGACGACATTGCCTACGAGGGCCTGCGCTATTGGTCTCGCTGGTTTGACGAGGACTCGACTCGTATCGACGAAGCCTATGCCAAGCTGGCGTACTTCGATTCCAAGAACTTTGCCCCTATGGTCAAATGCCCCGTGCTGTTTGGCACCGGCACAGCCGATACCGTCTGTCCGCCAGCGACGCAGTTTGCGGTCTATAACAACCTGACCTGTGAAAAGCGTCATGAGTTCTTTGAAGGCTTTGGCCACGAGGAGATTCAGGATTTTGACGATCTGATCATTCCGTTTTTCTGCAAGGGAGGGGAGGCTCATGTCTAAGTGCGAGAGCAATGTCAATGAGCTGATTGTCCCCGACCTTGTGGGGATTCCCGGGACGGTTTCGTCAAGGCTCTCTGAATATCGGGACTGGCACGGTGATGTTCAGGCAGATGTTTCTGATTTGGAGACATGTGCTATGGATCTTGAGATTCAAGGCCTGGCCATTACGGCGATCGATCTCGCCAATCCGTATGCCCGCTACTCCGAGGTTTCCTTTGAGCTTGGTGGCGATGTGGTCCACGCACGTTTGATCGAGCCTGCCGGTCGCGCCCGAGCATCCGAGCTTGTGCCGCTATGTCTGATGTTTCACGACATCGACCGACCCGTGCGGGGATGGCATCACATGACGAGGTTTGCGGCCATGGGATATGCCGTGCTTGCGCTGGACGATGAGGCGATTGGACCCAGCGATCTGCGGCAGGGGATTACCTCGCCTGCTTTTGTCAGGCGCGTCCGTTGGGGCTGCGCGTTGGCGGAGGTCGCGCGCAATCTTGATGGCATGGACCCCGACCGCATCTTTGCATGGGGCGAGGGTCTTGGCGGCGGAGTCGCGCTGGCGGTTTCTGCTCTGGACGAGCGGGGCCTCGCCCGCACGGCGGTTGCCAATCCGCTTCCTGGCGGCCTCGAGGTGCTGTCGTCTCGGGTGCGCGGATCGGTGCTCATGGGCACATCGCTTATGGATACCGTGAGCGATCCCAAGGATCAGTTTGCCGTATTCAACGGTCTTGAGTGTGACCGGAGGCATATCATCTATGCAAAATACGCTCACGAGCGCATCAATGCGTTCGAAAACGAAGTCGTAGACTTTTTTAACCAAACGTTCCACTCGTGTTCTTTGGCCTAGACGGCCTGGACACTGCCAACAAGAGTGGGTGGCATAGGGCCGCCCGCCAGACAACTAAGGAGATTCTTGTGGCAACTCAGAAATTCACCGGCGTTATCCCTCCCGTCGTTGTTCCCGATACCGAAGATCACCAGCTCGATGTTGCCTCCTTTGAGCGCAGCATCAACCGCATGATCGATGCCGGCGTCGATGGCCTGTTCTTCTTGGGCTCTTCGGGTGAGGTCGTTTTCTCCACCGACGAGCGTCGTCGCCAGATCATCGCCGAGGCCGTCCGCATCGTCGACCACCGCGTGCCTGTTCTGGTCGGCATCATCGATACCGAGACCGAGCGCATGATTGAGCACGGCAAGGTCGCTCAGGAGCTGGGCGCCGATGCCCTCGTCGCCACCTGCCCGTTCTATGCCCTGCAGGGCATGACCGAGGTCGAGGAGCACTTCCGCATCCTGCACGAGGAGCTTGACCTGCCCATCTTTGCCTATGACATTCCCGTCTGCGTTCACACCAAGCTCCCCTGGAAGCTCCTTGCCAAGCTCGGCGCCGAGGGCGTCCTTGCTGGCGTCAAGGATTCCTCGGGTGATGACATCTCGTTCCGCTACCTCGTTCAGGAGAACGAGAAGAACGGCCATCCGATGAGCATCCTCACCGGCCACGAGGTTGTTGTCGACGGCGCTTACCTCGGTGGCGCCGACGGCTCTGTCCCGGGTCTCGCCAACGTTGAGCCCGAGGGCTACGTTCGTCAGTGGAAGGCCGCTCAGGCTGGTGACTGGGCTACCGTCAAGGCCGAGCAGGATCGCCTCAACGAGATCTCCCACATCTGGGATGTCACCTCGGGCGTCCAGGGCTATGCCGGTGGCGTCGGCGCCTTCAAGACCGCTATGAACCTCATGGGCATCTTCGACAGCCCGACCATGCCGCGCCCGGTGAAGGCCATGACCGGCGAGAACGTCGAGGCTATTAGGAAGGTCCTCCAGGACAACGGCCTCCTGTAAAGCTTTCCCAGGCACCCGACCTCGCCGTTCAACCGTGTGGCCATGACTATTAGGTCAATGGCCACACGGTTTCTCGGCGATTTTGGGCACCAGGAAAACCTTTACTGCGCTGTGACGGCTAGCCTGACGGCGCATTTCCTATAGTTGTTTTTTATCTCCGAAGGAGAGCGACATGGAGAACAAGTACGTCTGTTCTGTCGATATCGGCGGAACTAAGATCGCGACTGCCATCATGGAGTACCCGGCTGACGGTAGTGTGCCCCATCCCGTTTTTGAGGCCGAGGTTCCCACAGAGGCCCAAGAGGGCGGCGAGGCCGTCTTCCAGCGTATCGAGGCGTCCATCAAGGCTGCTCTCGAGGCGAATCCCGATGTCGAGGTCCTTGGCGTCGGTATCGGTGCCGCCGGCGTCGTCGATCCCAAGACGGGCGCCATCGCGTATGCCAATGAGATCATGCCCGGCTGGTCCGGCGTTCAGTTGGGGCCGCGTCTGCGCGAGGATCTCGGTCTTCCCGTTGCCGTTGTAGGCGACGTGCAGGCTCATGCTCTGGGCGAGGCCCACTGGGGCGTCGGCAAGGGCAAGTTCTCCGTCTTGTGTCTTGGCATCGGTACGGGCATCGGCGGCGCATATGTCGAGAACGGCCGCGTGATGCAGGGCTTCCATGGTGCTGCTGGCCATATGGGCCACATCGAGTGCTCGGCTGCCGCCGGCATTCCCTGCGCCTGCGGGCGTTCCGGTCATCTGGAGTCGGTTGCTTCGGGCACTTCCATTGGTCGTATGTACGATGAGCGCTTTGGCCGCGTCGACCCCAGCCGTCCTTCGGTCGGTCGCGATGTGAACGACCTGTGCCGTGCAGGCGACGCAAAGGCGACCGAGGTCATCCATGATGCCGGCTTTGCGTTGGGTGCCAGCTTGGGCTCGCTCGCTAACATCCTGGACCCTGAGGTCATCGTGCTTTCGGGCGGCGTGATTCACCAAGGTCCCGATTGGCGTTCGCAGACGTGGAAGGATTCGGTGCACGAGGGCTATGCCAGCCAGGCGCTCGATCCGCTTCAGGACACGCCGATCCTCATCGGTTCTCTGGAGGGCGATGCTCCGCTCATCGGTGCCGCTGAGCATCTTCTTGCCTCGTTGAAGTAAACGTATCTGCTGTAGGAGCCTCCCGAGACATCACGCCTCGGGAGGCTGTTCTGAGAAAGGTTGCAGCCTTATGACCGTCGATCCTTTGATTCAATCCCTGAAGGGCAAGCTCGTCGTGAGCGTTCAGGCCTATATGGGCGAGCCGCTTCGTACGCCCGAGACCATGGCTCAAATGTCTCGCGCTTGCGAGCTTGGCGGCGCCGCCGCCATTCGCTGTCAGGGCCTTGCCGACATTGCCGCCATTAAGGGTCGCTGTGAGGTTCCTGTTATCGGCCTGTGGAAGGATGGGCACGAGGGCGTTTACATCACGCCGACGCTGCGTCACGCTCGCGCCTGCGTTGCCGCGGGTGCCGATATCGTGGCGATCGATGCCACTGATCGTCCGCGTCCCGATGGCAAGACCGTCGAGGACACCTTCCGTCCGCTGCACGAGGAGGGTGTGCTCCTGATGGCGGATTGTGCCACCATCGAGGACATTCGCCGTGCGGTTGATATGGGCTTTGACCTGGTATCCACCACGCTTTCTCATGGTGTCGCCGCCATCGACTGCACCATGGCCGATGGCCCCGATCTGCCGCTCCTGCGTCAGGCGACCGAGGAATTCCCCGGTCTTCCCATCATCTGCGAGGGCCGCGTTCACACGCCCGAGGAGGCTCCGCGATTGATGCGGGCGCCTGGGCCGTTGTCGTCGGCACCGCCATCACGCACCCCACGAGTATTACGAGTTGGTTCAAGGCTGCGCTTGAGGCGTAAGACAGGCCTCGTATCCGCTCGGGGCGGTATACTCAATATAGGCAATTGACCGCGCGGGATCCGGGTTGCTGGGTCCCGCGCTTGTTTTCGGGAGGCAGCACATGCAAAAGGGAGATGCCATGGATGCGGCGGAGCGCTCGGAGCGCATCCCCGATATCGTCATCATCACCGGAATGTCCGGATCGGGCCGCACGCAGGCCATGCACGTGTTCGAGGACATGGGCTATTTTTGCATCGATAACCTGCCTCCGCGTCTGATCGCCCAGCTTGCCGAGCTCGTCGGCATTAATACGGGCGTGGGCAGGCATCTCGCCGTCACCTGCGATTTGCGTAGCCAGGGCTTGTTCGATGAGCTGCTCGATGCGGTCGCCGCGCTCGAAGAGCGCGAGATGAGCTGCGACATCGTGTTCCTGGAGGCTTCTGACGAGGTGCTGATTCGTCGCTACAGCGAAAATCGCCGCCGTCATCCCATTGCCAAGCCGGGGGAGACTACGGCCGATGCCATTCAGCGCGAGCGCCTTCAGCTGCAGGGCGTGCGCGATCGAGCCGATATGATTATCGACACGAGTCGTCTGCGCACCTCTGCGCTGCGCAACAAGCTACGTATGGCATTTTCCGAGCTGTCCGACCAACAGCTCATGGACGTCCATGTGTTCTCGTTTGGCTTTAAGCACGGCATGCCCGTCGAGGCGGACATTATGATCGACGTCCGCTTCCTGCCCAATCCGTTTTACGATCCCGAGATGCGCACGATGACCGGTCTCGATAAAAAGGTCTCCGATTTTGTTCTGGACCACCCCAAGACGCAGGAGTTTTGGAAGGCTTGGACACAGCTGCTCGATACGGTGATGCCGGGCTATATCGCGGAGGGTAAGCCGCAGCTTTCTATCGCCATCGGCTGCACGGGCGGACAGCACCGTAGCGTCGCCATTGCCGAGGCCACGGCCCGTTACCTGGAAGGCGCCCAGTATCACGTGAGCATCTCCCACCGCGACCTGTCGCGCGCCAACACGAAGGCATAGGCCTGCATGTCGTTTACCGCTGAGGTGCGCGACGAGCTTGCGCGCTGCGAACCCGAATGTGAATACTGCGATTTGTCGACGCTTGCCGCCCTGACGCGTGTGAGCGGTACGCTTTCGTTGGCCGGCTCCGGGCGGTATCGTTTGACGGTCGCGACCGAGACGGGAGCCGTCGCGCGCACGATGATCACGCTGACGCATCGCATCCTTAAGCTCAAAACGGAATTCACCGTTCGTAAATCGGTCTTGCATAAGGTCCGTAACTATCTCATTACCCTGCCCGATCAACCCGACTTGGACAAGGCTCTGGTGCTGCTGGGCATTCTAGACCGCAGAGGAGGGCTCGTCGCTGGTGTTCCCCGACACATCGTTGCCCGTCCCTGCTGCAGGCTTGCCTACATCCGCGGCGCGCTCATCGCGGGCGGCTTCGTGGCCGATCCACGCGGCGATTTCCATTTGGAGATCGCGGTGCAGGGTGAGCAATATGCCAAGGGGCTTTGCGACCTGTTGGGGCAGATTGGGGTCCATGCTCGTGTTAATGCGCGGCGGGGGTCATATGCCGTGTACATTAAGAGCGCCGAGGAAATCGAGCATCTATTAAAGCTGATTGGTGCCAAGCGCAGCGTTGCCGAGATTGAGGAGGCGCGCGCGGTCAAGTTGGTTAAGAACGATGTGAACCGTCGCGTGAACGCCGAGCTCGCCAACCAGACCAGAAGCGCCGGTGCTGCCCAGCATCAGCTTGCGCTTATCGATGAGCTCGAGCAGCGCGGCCTTCGCGATGCGCTTCCGGATGCCTTGGCGGTCTTTTGCGACCTGCGCGAGCGCTATCCCGATCTGTCGCTGCGTGATTTAGGGGAGATGGCTGACCCTCCCTTGTCGAAGTCGGCCCTCTACCATCGAGTTTTGAGGCTTGAAAAGCTCATTGAAGCAAACAGGTAGTTTATAGTATCGACTTATATACGGATTTAGCTGCTATTTTATTCTTTAAAACGTTTTAACGTAAATTTGATTTTCAATTTCGACTATTCTCGTGAAATTCAAGTCAAAAAAAAGGTATATTAGGCGAGTGGTTAGTTTGTGGGCCTCAACGGCGGGCGCTGTAGCTTGCGGGGGCCTTACGAAAGGAGACACAATGGCAGTAAAGGTTGCTATTAACGGCTTCGGTCGCATCGGTCGTCTGGCTTTCCGTCAGATGTTCGGTCATGAGGGCTCCGAGATCGTCGCTATCAACGACCTCACCTCTCCCGATATGCTCGCTTACCTGCTGAAGTACGACTCCACGCAGGGCAACTACGCTCGCGATCACGAGGTCGTTGCTGGCGAGGATTCCATCACCGTTGACGGCAAGGCGATCCAGATCTACAAGGAGGC
>USCJ01000065.1 GCA_900553215.1 uncultured Collinsella sp. | reverse complement strand
TAATAATCGACGGTGATGTCGGACAGAATGTTGGCGTTGGCACGACCGGTACGGACCTTGGAGAAGTTATGCTTGAGGGACTCGAGCGACTTGTCCATATGGGCGGTGATGTTCTCTGCCATGCTTAATCCTCCTGATAGACGAGCGTGCCGACGGGCTCACCCGCGAGCGCGCGCTTGACGGTGTCCTCGCCATCGATGTTGAGGACCAAAATCGGCATACGGTTATCCTGGCACAGTGCCGTAGCCGTGGAATCCATAACCTGCAGGCCGCGAACGAGAACCTCGTGATAGGTAATCTTGTCAAAACGGACGGCATCGGCGCACTTGACGGGATCCTTGTCGTAGATGCCGTCAACCTTGGTGGCTTTAATCAGAATCTCGGCGCCGATCTCGCACGCACGAAGAGCCGCGGCGGTGTCGGTCGTAAAGTACGGATTGCCCGAACCGGCGGCAAAAATAACGACGTTGCCCTTGGAAAGGTGGTTGATGGCGCGACGTCGAATATAGGGCTCGCAGATCTCGTTCATCTGGATAGCGCTCATCACACGGCAGGGAACGTCGTTATGCTCGAAAGCATCCTGCAGGGCGAGCGCGTTCATAACGGTCGCGAGCATGCCCATGTAGTCGGCCTGAGCACGCTCCATGCCACCGGCAGCGCCGGCCATGCCACGGAAAATATTGCCGCCGCCGACAACGACGCCGACCTCATGGCCAACGGCGAGCAGCTCCTTGACCTGCTTGGCAAGATGGTCGGTAACCTTGGGGTCAATGCCATATTGGCCGTCGCCCATCAGTGCTTCGCCGGAAAGCTTAAGAAGCACGCGTTTATATCGGATGTCGGACAAAGCGATCCTCCTTTAATTAGACTCTCAATATGATATCAAAGGCTCTGATAAGAGCCATGAAAAAGCAGGCTGTGAGTAAAACCCACAGCCTGCTCATTACCAGCTACAAGAGCTTATTTACTCGCCACGGACCAGACGGTCAAAGGCAACGACGGTAATGGTGTCGCCGAGCTCCTTGGAGACCTGCTCAGCGTACTTCTTGATGGTGAGGGAGCTGTCCTTGATGAACTCCTGCTCGGTGAGCACGGACTGCTTGTAGAACTTCTCCAGACGGCCGACAGCCATCTTCTCCTGGATAGCCTCGGGCTTGCCGGACTCGGCAGCCTGGGCCATGTAGATCTGCTTCTCGTGCTCGACGGTCTCGGCCGGAACCTGATCGCGGGTGGCGCAGATCGGTGCGACGGCGGCAACCTGAAGGGCAACGTCGTGAGCGAAGGTCTTGAAGGACTCAGCCTGAGCGGTCTCGGCCTTCTCGAAAGCAAACTCGACGAGGACGCCGATCTTACCACCCATGTGGATGTAAGAAGCGAGCGCGCCGTTCTCGGCCTTGCGGGCAGCGAAGCGGGAGATCTTCATGTTCTCGCCCATGATGTGAATCATCTCGGTGAGCTCGGAGGAAACGGTCTCCTCGCCCATCGGCTTCTCGAGCAGAGCGTCGACGTCAGCAGGCTCGGTGGTAGCGACAACCTCAGCGACCTTGGAAGCAAAGCCAGTGAACTTGGCGTTGGAGCCAACGAAGTCGGTCTCGCAGGAGAGCTCGAGCAGAGCGCCGGTCTTGCCATCCTCGGAGACGAACGCGGCGACAGCGCCCTCGTTGGTCTCACGGCCAGCCTTCTTGGCAGCCTTGGCAAGGCCGTTCTTACGCAGAACGTCGACAGCGGCGTCCATGTCGCCGTCAGCCTCGACGAGAGCCTTCTTGCACTCCATCATCGGGGAGTCGGTCATCTCGCGGAGCTGCTTGACCATAGCGGCGGTAATCTGGGCCATTGTGGTTCCTTTCAAAGAGATGAAAAAGAATTAACTAAGACTGATTTACTCGGCCTTGGGCTCAGCGGCCATCTCGGCCTCGGAGACCTGCTCCTTGCCGGAGCCAGCGAGGCAGGCGTCAGCCATGAGCTCGCACATAAGGGTGACAGCAGAGATAGCGTCATCGTTGCAGGGGATGCCGTACTCGACCTCGTCGGGATCGGAGTTGGTGTCGATCAGAGCGACGACGGGGATGTTCAGGCGCTGAGCCTCCTTGATGGCGTTCTCCTCGCGCTTGGTGTCGATGACGAAGAGAGCCTGGGGCAGACCCTTCATGTCGCGGGCACCACCGAGGTTGGTCTGGAGCTTGGTGAGCTCCTTGCCGAGAACAGCCTGCTCCTTCTTGGGGAGCACTGCCATGCGGCCGTCCTCGACCATGGCCTCGAGCTCCTCCATGCGGTTGATGCGGGAGCGGATGGTGACGAAGTTGGTAAGCATGCCGCCGAGCCAACGCTGGTTGATGTAAGGCATGTTGGCGCGCTCAGCAGCGTTCTTGACGGCCTCCTGAGCCTGCTTCTTGGTGCCGACGAACAGCACGTTGCCGCCCTTGGCGACGTTCTTGACGAAGGTGTAGGCCTGGTCGGCGTCGAGGATGGTCTGCTTGAGGTCGAGGATGTAGATGCCGTTGCGCTCACCGAAGATGAACGGCTTCATCTTGGGGTTCCAGCGACGGGTCTGGTGACCGAAGTGGCAGCCGGCCTCGAGCAGGGTGCGGATATTAATCTTGGTAGCCATGTTAAACCTCCTGTGGTTTGCCTCCGCGCGGGGTCATCCTCCAAAACCAACCCGGACATGTGCTACCAAAGCCCGGGCACCACGGTATGAAGTAGCCGCGCGTGCGTGATAAAAACCTGTTGCCGTGAAGCAACCCGATGAATGATAGCAGGAATGCATCTTCGTGCCAACCCGCAATCAAAACCACACACCTGAGCGCGGCGCGGGACGTCCCAGCCACTATTCGCCGCGGGGATGGGCTTGAGACACAGCCCGCTTAAGCCGATCGGGTGTGAGATGCGTGTAGATCTGCGTCGTGGACAGGCTCGCATGGCCCAGCAGCTCTTGAACCGAGCGCAGGTCCGCACCGCCCTCGAGCAAGTCGGTCGCAAAGGTATGGCGCATCGCATGCGGGGCGATGTCGGCAGGCATGCCGGCGAGCGTCGCCAGCGTATGAAACCGCCGCCTGAGCATGGCGGCACTCATGCGATTACCGCGCGCCGATATAAGCAGCGGATGCGGCCCGGTAACGGGGTCACGACGCTTTGCCTGAGCGAGCAACTCCGGCCTCCCCTCCTCAATATAGAGACGCGTCGCCTCGAGCGCACGACGATACAGAGGGACGATACGTTCTTTGCTCCCCTTGCCCCACAGGCGCAGCGTGCGTTCGGACCACGCAATGGACTCCACATTGAGTGCTGCGAGCTCAGAGATACGGGCGCCCGAGGCATAGAGCAGCTCGAGCATCGTCGCATCGCGCAGTCCCGCGGGTGTTGAGGTATCAGGCGTCTTGAGCAGCGCCTCCACCTGTTGGGTCGTCAGCACACCGGGTAGATCGCGCGGGAGCTTGGGCGAGGAAATTGCCGAGACCACATCGCCCTCCACGACCCCCTCGGCAGCCATCCATCGATAGAGCGATCGGATAGCCGACAGATGCGCCGCAAGCGTTCGGGGAGCCACCTGCCCACGCGAAAGCTCGGCAAGATAGCGGCGAATGGTGCGCACGTCGGCAGCGAAAGCATCGATATCCTCGCGCTCGCACCAGGCAGCAAAGCGCTCCAGCCTCGAGCCATAGGCCGTCACCGTGTTGGGAGAAAGTCCCTCGACACGTGAGATATAGGCGATAAACGAGTCGACGGTGTCGTACAGGTCAAAGGCTATGACCGGTCGCCTCCAAACAGATCAGGACGAGTGGCCAGATAGGCATCAAGGGCCTCGAGCGCACGGTCCGTATAGGCCTGGTAGCGGTCGCGCTTGCTGTGGCGCTTACCATCCTCGAGTGGCGGCACCAGGCCAAAGTTGACATGCATGGGCTGATAGCCCACGGTGGCAGGATCGGTCGCATAGCCCACGAGCGCACCCAGGGCACCCACACGCGGCAACTCGACGCCCGCGGCACCGATAGCATCGGCATAGGTGTTGAGCGCCGCGAGCAGACCTGTCGCCACGGCTTCCATGTACCCCTCGGTGCCGGTGATCTGACCGGCCAGGCGCACACCGGTACCGGGCACGGCGAAGGTGCCATCGAGCACGTGCGGGGCGTCGACAAAGGTATTGCGGTGCATGACACCGTAGCGGAAGAACTCAGCGTTCTCCAGGCCCGGCACCATATGGAAGACGCGCTTCTGCTCGCCAAAGGTCAGGTTGGTCTGGAAGCCCACCAGGTTATAGGCGGTCTTCTCCTTGTTCTCGGCGCGCAGCTGGATCGCCGCCCAGGGGCGACGTCCGGTACGCGGGTCGGTGAGGCCGACGGGCTTCATGGCGCCAAAGCGAATGGCGTCCTTGCCGGTGCGCGCAACTTCCTCGGCAGGTTGGCAGGCCTGGAACAGATCGCCGCCCTCAAAGTCTTTGAGCACCACGCGGTCGGCAGTGGTAAGTGCCTCGATAAAGGCCTCGTACTCCTCCTTGTTGAGCGGAGCGTTGAGATAGTCGCCGCTCCCCTGCTCCTCGTAGCGCGACTGCGAAAACAGCACGTCCATATCGAGCGTGGAGGCATCGACGATCGGCGCCGCGGCATCGAAGAACGCAAGGGCGTCGCCACCGACGAGCTTCATGACCTCTTCGCTCAGCGCCGGTGAACACAGCGGGCCCGCGGCAATGACCACGTGGCCCTCGGGAATCTGCGTGACCTCGCCGTGCGCGACCTCGATATTGGGACGGGCGGCAACCTCGGCCTCGACAAGCTCGGAAAACTTGACGCGGTCGACCGCCAGGGCACCGCCGGCGGGAACAGCCGCGCGATGGGCGCAATCGAGCAGGACTGAACCCATGCGCTTAAGCTCGGCCTTCAGCAAACCAGCCGCGGAATCCGGACGGGTCGACTTAAACGAATTGGAACAGACGAGCTCTGCCAGGTGATCGGTATGGTGGGCCGGGGAGCTCACCTGGGGGCGCATCTCGCACAGCTTTACGGAAAACCCGCGATCCGCCAGCTGGATCGCGCATTCCGAACCCGCCAGACCGCCACCGATAACCGTCACCTGATCAAACAGCATCTGCAAACACCTTTCTAATTGACATGTTTTCCATTGTGACCGAAGGGTGTCTGGGCGTGAAGAGCAAACTTGGAGGGCGCATACCTTCCATCCATCATGCGCTCGATAAGGCCCTCGAGCTCAAGCGAACCCAGGAGCTTAAGTACGCCAACGGCATCGAGCGAGACGAGTGCCGCGATGTCGTCGACCTTGAGCGGAGAGGCGATGAGTGCATGCATCACGGTCTGCTGTGTTTGATCCAGGTCGGCAATGCCGGGAGCATCGGGGCGCGAGTAGCGCAGGGTGCCGTAGATGCGTGAAATAGCCATCTCGATAGATTCCTCGTCGATGATGCAGCAGGCACCGTTCGCAATGAGGTAATTCGTGCCACGCGACTCGGGCGATAGGATCGACCCCGGCACGGCAAGAAGTTCTCGCCCCAAATCCATAGCAGCCTCGGCTGTAGAAAACGTCCCGGAAGGCATACCCGCCTCGGATACAAAGAGGGCTTGCGACAGGGCCGCGATCACGCGATTGCGGCGCGGAAAGGCAAACTTGCGCGGACCCATGCCCCACGGAGAGATCGACACGACCGCGCCACCCGTATCGAGCGTGCGCGTAATAAGCCCCGCGCTCGAACGCGGGTAGACCACGTCGGCGCCCGTCCCCAGCACCACGACGTGTTTGCCGCCGGCATTGACCGCAGCCCAACCCGAGGCCTGGTCACAACCGACCGCGCCGCCCGAAACTACCGTCACGCCCGCCTCGACCGCAACCTTTGCCGCAAGCTCTGCCACGGCAAGACCATACGGAGAGGCCTTGCGCGCGCCGATGATGGAGAGCGCGGGCGTCGAAAGCACCTCGGGGTTGCCGCGCACATAGAGTGTCTGGGGTACATCAGAAAGCTCCAAAACGGTCTCGGGATACAACGCGTCACCTGGATGCAGCTCGAAGGTCCCCTCGGCCATCATTGGTCCCTCCTTCCCTGGTACATCGCCGCCTCGAGCACGTAGTCCTGCGTCACTTGCTCGCTCTCGGCGACGTCGGCGATGGTACGCGCGATACGCACCAGGCGCACGATGCCGCGGCCCGTGAGATGCGTGCGCTTCGACAGGCCGAGCACACACTTCTCCGCCGCATCATCGAGCTCAAAGGTCGAAACGACGCCGTCAATGGACCGTGTCTCGTCATCCTCGGCCTCGGCATCCGCATCGTCCATACGGGATTCGCGCCAAGCGCGAAAAGCGCGACCGCGCACAACGTAGTCACGTAACTCGGCAGACGACATACCCTCCGCACCCTCGATAATCACCTGAGGGTCGGGACGGGTCACATCGATCATCATGTCGATACGGTCGGCCAAAGGACCGCGCAGCTTTGACCGATAGCGCTCGACCATCGCCGCCGAGCAGCGGCATGGCACCTCACGGTCGCCCAAAAAGCCGCAGGGACAGGGATTGCTCGCAGCCAGCAGCTGAAAGCGCGACGGGAAGGTAAAGGCCCCGTCGACGCGCACGATCCTCACATAGCCGCGCTCGATGGGCTGACGCAGCGTCTGCAGCACACTCGTGGGAAACTCGGCAAGCTCGTCCAAAAAGAGCACGCCGCCATGAGCCAGGCTGATCTCACCCGGATGCACCGGGCGCCCACCGCCGATAAGACCTGCGGTCGAAATACTGTGATGGGGACTGCGGAAGGGCCGGTGCCCCGCCAACAAGCCATCAATGTTCTCACCCAAAACCGAATGGATGCACAGCGCCTCCTGTTGATCCTCAACGGAAAGCTCGGGCAGGATGCCGGTCATACGACGCGCGAGCATCGTCTTGCCCGATCCCGGGGACCCGATCATGAGCAAGCCGAGTTCTCCTGCCGCCGCAAGCGCCATGCCGCGCTTGGCGACCTCCTGCCCCAGTACGTCGGCATAGTCGAGCTCGGGCTCAAAGGTCGCCTCGAGCACTTCAGAATCCAAGTAGTGCCGCGCGGCATCGCCCATGCCATGGGCAAGCTGAGACAAATGATCGATGAATCCACAATCCACGCCCGCGAGTGGCACATGCTGGTCTGACCTGCCGGCGATAAAAGACAGCCCCATGTCGCGAGCCAGCAGCTGAAACGCCACCTCGCCCTTGACGGGGAGCACCGTACCGTCCAAGCCGAGCTCGCC
>USCJ01000064.1 GCA_900553215.1 uncultured Collinsella sp. | reverse complement strand
GCTGACGTTGCCAATACATCGGCGTTGCCTTAGCCGTCAATAGTCATTGGGGACGTTCTTAAACGACTACCCAACGGCTATTGAGCACATGGCTCGCATGGCAGCCGTCTCTTTTATGTTTCCTTTAGCCGTCGCTGCCTAGGATGGGGGTTAGTCGGTAGGAAGGGAGCGTCTATATGGACGACGCGAGCGAGCGTGCAATCGAAGAGGACATGCTCGATCAGTTCAATTACTTTGACGATGAGGATGAGGAGCTAATCGATCGTCGCGAGCCGGCATCGCTTGACTCATTTGATCTGGTCGATGAAGAGACTGATGAGGTTGAGGACGAATCAACGGAGCCCCCACAGTCTTCGCGCCTTGACTCGCTGCTTTCGAGAGCCCCCATGCACCACGGTGTTCGTGCCGGCGCACTCCATATGAAAACAGACTGGCACCAGATCGTGACGGCAGGCGATGAGCTTGCCGTCGATGCGCCGCTCACCGATAAGTCATCCATCATCTGCCGCACCGGTATGCTTATGCTCGCGAGCGGAACGGGTGCCTGGCGTGTACGCGATACCATGAATCGCGTTGCCGCCGTACTCGGTGTCACCGTCCACGTTGACTTAAGTCTTCTGTCGTTTGAGTGCACCTGCATCGAAGATGGCCACTGCTTTAACGAGGTTGTCAGCCTGCCCACAACGGGAGTCAATACCCATCGCATTTGGATGATGGAGAGCTTCCTAAAGGAAATCGAGACGTATGGGCGCCGGTTTACCGTGCACGAATACCACGAGATGCTCAAGACCGTTGAGAGTTCAAAACCCGATTACTCTCCCTGGCAACAGGGCCTTGCGGCAGCTTGTGCTTGCGGCGCCTTCGTCTTTTTGCTCGGCGGCGGCCCTATCGAGATGGCCTGCGCATTCGTAGGCGCTGGTGTTGGCAACTTTGCTCGCTCTCATATTCTCAAGCAGGGTCTTGGCCAGTTTAGCGCGCTGACGATTGGCGTTGCGCTCGCTTGCGTTTCGTATCTGCTGGCATTGCTCGGCCTTGGCCAGGTCGTACCGGGGGCAATGTCGCACCAAGAAGGCTATATCGGCGCCATGCTCTTTGTGATTCCCGGCTTTCCCCTCATTACGGCAGGCCTCGACATCGCTAAGCTCGATATGCGAAGCGGCATTGAGCGTCTTTCGTATGCCGTGTCGATTATTGTGATGGCGACCCTTGTGGGCTGGATGGTTGCCGAGTGTGTGGGGCTGGCACCGGATGATTTTGCCCCGCTCGGCCTTTCGCCGCTTGCCCTTACGCTCCTGCGCGTGGTGATGAGCTTCGTTGGCGTATTCGGCTTCTCGGTGATGTTCAACAGCCCGGTAAAGATGGCCGCGGCAGCTGGGCTGATCGGCGCCGTGTCCAATACCTTGCGCCTTACGCTCGTCGATGCGCCGGCGCTGTTTCCCTTCCTGGGCCTGAGCGTAGGTATGCCTCCCGAGGCGGCAGCGTTTATTGGCGCGCTGGTATCGGGGCTGCTCGCGAGCTTAGCCGAAATCAAGCTCACCTACCCACGTATCGCCCTCACGGTGCCATCGATTGTCATTATGGTGCCGGGCTTGTATCTGTATCGCTCGATGTATTACATGTGCACATTCGACACGGTCAATATGCTCGGCTGGTTTGTGCGTGCAGTGCTCATCGTGGCGTTTTTGCCCGTTGGCCTGGGTGTGGCGCGTACGCTCACCGACCCTCGCTGGCGCCACACCAGCTAATTGGTGCAAATGAAACTGATCCGCAAAACATGAACGTGGAAAATCTCCCGTTTTTGGCTTGTTTACGGGCTCAAAACGGGAGATTATCCACGCTCGTGGAATGGGTGTCCGAAAATCCACGCTCGTTGGGCCGATGCAGACGCACCTGGCAATTCCTTTTTTGTAGACGTTGTCGTATGGCTGCATGCGGAAAAGGCCCCAGCGGTTAACATATACTCCATATGGGTAAAGAGACCAAAGTGCCGCCACGAGTGGCGCTTTGCGTTTGAAAAAAACTAGCTCGTCTAAGAGGAACTAGCATGTTAGACCGTTTTACCGATCGCGCGCGCAAGGTCATGTCCATGGCCAAGCAGGAGGCGCTCGATCTTCATTCAAATAAGGTGGGTACCGAGCATCTGTTGCTTGCGCTCGCCAAGGAGGACGAGGGCATTGCCGCTGAGGCGCTGCGCTCGCTCGATATCTCCTACGACGACATCATGGATACCCTCAAAGAGGTCCAGACCACGGTTCCCGAGCCCAGCGAGGAGACCGAGGCTGCCAAGCTTGCCTTTACGCCGCTCGTCATTAGCGTGATGGAGCGCTCCTTCCGCGTGGCGCGTGAGAACAACCAGACCTACGTGTCGACCGAGCACTTGCTGATCGGCATCGTCGAAGAGGGCAACGGCATGGCCATGGACATCCTCATGCGCCTGGGTGTGTCGTCCGCCTCCATCAAAAAGGCTATCGAGAAACTCACCGCCAAGGATCAGGACAAGAAGCGTCCGCTCGCCGGAGCCGGCGCCGGTCGCCCCGGTGCGGGCTTGCCGTTCTTTAGCGGCTCGGATGCCTCTCAGCAAGGGGGGGGCGGCACCGACACGCTCAAGCAGTTCGCCACCAACCTCACGCAGAAGGCGCGCGACGGCGAGCTCGATCCCGTGATTGGCCGCGAAAAGGAAGTCCAGCGCATGATGGAGATCCTTTCGCGCCGCACCAAGAACAATCCGCTTATCCTGGGCGATCCCGGCGTGGGCAAGACGGCTATCGTCGAGGGCCTGGCGCAGCAGATTGCTGCTGGCAATGTGCCCGAGAATCTTATGAACCAGAATATCTGGACGCTCGATCTGCCGGGTCTTGTCGCGGGTGCCAAGTATCGCGGTGAGTTTGAGGAGCGCCTCAAGAACGTGATCCAGGAGGCGACCGAAGCCGACGACGTCATCTTGTTTATCGACGAGATGCACACCATCATCGGTGCCGGTTCTGCCGAGGGTTCTATCGATGCGAGCTCTATGCTCAAGCCCGTGCTCGCGCGCGGTGCTTTCCAGATCATTGGTGCCACCACGGCCGAGGAGTTCCGTAAGTACCTCACTAAAGATCCAGCCTTTGAGCGCCGCTTCCAGACCATCGATGTCGAGGAGCCGAGCGTCGAGGACACGGTCAAGATCCTGACCGCGCTCAAGCCGCGCTACGAGGAGCACCACCATGTGCGCTATACGCAGGGTGCTATCGAGGCCGCCGCGAACCTTTCCAACCGCTACATTCAGGATCGCTTCCTGCCCGATAAGGCCATCGACCTCATTGACGAGGCCGGTGCCCGCGCCCGCATCGCCGCCAACCGCGCACCCGAGCCGGTGCGCGAGGCCGAGCATCGCATCGAGGAGCTCAAGGCCGCCGCGCAGGAGGCCACCGAGAGCGACGACATGAACAAGGCTGCCGAGATCACCGAGCAGCAGAAGGCTGCCGAGATTGAACTCGCCGAGGCCAAGGCCGCCTGGACGGCCGAGCTCGACGCCAGCCCGCTCACCATCGACGTGAGTCAGATTGCCGACATCGTGTCCGTGACCTCGGGCGTGCCGGTGTCCTCGCTTACCGAGAGCGAGAGCCGTCGCCTGCTGCAGGCCGAAAGCGTACTCAAGACGCACATCATCGGTCAGGATGAGGCTGTCGAGGCCGTTGCCAAGGCCGTGCGCCGCAGCCGCTCGCCGCTCAAGGATCCGCGTCGCCCCGGCGGCAGCTTTATCTTCCTGGGTCCCACCGGCACGGGCAAGACCGAGCTCGCCAAGACGCTCGCCGAGTACCTCTTTGGCAGTAAGGACGCGCTCATCAGCTTCGACATGTCCGAGTTCGGTAGCGAGTTCGAGGTCTCCAAGCTCATCGGCAGCCCTCCGGGTTACGTCGGTCACGACGAGGGCGGCCAGCTCACCAAGGCCGTTCGTCGCCACCCGTACTCGGTCGTGCTGTTCGACGAGATCGAGAAGGCGCACCCCGATATCTTCAACATCCTGCTGCAGGTGCTGGAGGAGGGCCGCCTGACTGATAGCCAGGGCAAGACGGTCGACTTCCGCAATACCGTGATCATCATGACGTCAAACGTGGGTGCCCGCGAGATCGCGCAGGATGCAAGTGTGGGCTTTGGTACCACGGGCGAACAGGGTCTTACCTCGAGCGAGATCCGTGGTCGCGCGATGGGCGAGCTCAAGCGCCTGTTCCGCCCCGAGCTGCTCAACCGTATCGACGACATCGTGGTGTTCCAGAAGCTCTCGGGCGAGAATCTCACCAAGATCGCGCACCTGCTGGTGGACGACCTGCGTCAGCGTTTGATTGCCAACGGCATGAACATCAAGCTCACCGATGCGGCCTATGACAAGATCGTGGCCGAGGGCACCGACCTCACCAACGGTGCGCGTCCGCTGCGCCGTGCTATTCAAAAGCTCATCGAGGACCCGCTGTCCGAGGAGCTTCTGGCCGGTGAGTGGGGCGAGGGCGATACCGTCCTGTGCGACGTGGCCGATGGCAAGTTCGTCTTTAGCCACGGCACGGGCGAGATTCCGGCGCCGCGTCCGGCAGGTACGCTCGGTGGCGATACCGCCCCGGCGGCACCGCACACTGGCAACGCCGCGCCCGTGAGCGGCGGCGTGACCTCGGGCCCCGGCGGCATGATGCAAGCCGGTTCCGGCGCGCTGTAGGGCGTAACAAAACCTTGTGTCCACGAGGGCGTTCCAAAGGAGCGCCCTTTTTCTGTTGGAAAGCCCCCTTCGTTCAAAGTAGGGCTCATTAAACATATCAATGGCGTATGCATAAACGTTGATCAAGCGTTGAGGTTGGTTGAAGGGTCCAACGTCCCTTCGGCGCGGCCCGTCTAACCTGCTTTATCTTAATAAAGTGGCGTCTCTCCACCGTTAGCCGATGATGCAAGGGCGCTCGGCGTTTTCGACTGGTTTATGCACGCAAAGTCTGGGAATATACAAGGCGTATGTCTTACTGTCTAACCAGTTGCGCCAAGGAGGCACCATGGATTACAAGATCACCGGCTACGAGCCCGCCCAGCTGTTCCATTTCTTTGAGGAGGTCAGCGCGATCCCCCGTGGGTCTGGCAACGAGAAGGGCATCAGCGATTTCCTGGTTGCGTTTGCCAAGGAGCGCGGCCTCGATGTGTACCAGGACGAGGTCTACAACGTCATCATTCGCAAGCCCGCTTCTGCCGGCGCCGAGAATGCCCCGACTGTGATGCTGCAGGGCCACATCGATATGGTGTGCGACAAGTTGGGCTCTGTTGAGCACGACTTTACGACCGACGGTATCGACCTGGTCGTCAAGGACGGCGTCCTCACCGCTAACGGCACCACCCTGGGCGCCGACAACGGTATTGCTGTCGCTCTGATGCTTACTGTGCTCAACGACGATTCGATCGTTCATCCCGCCCTCGAGTGCGTATTCACCACCGACGAGGAGACTGGCCTGGTCGGCGCCGAGACGCTCGACAAGTCCCAGATTAGCGCCCGCACCATGATTAACCTTGACTCCGAGGAAGAGGGCGTTGCCACCGTCAGCTGCGCCGGCGGCGTCGTCGTTACCTACACCTGCCCCATCGTGCGCGAGCACAAGACCGGCAGCACCCTCACGCTCGACATCTCCGGCCTACTGGGTGGTCATTCCGGCAACGATATCAACCTGGAGCGCGGCAACGGCAACCTCATCATGGCCCGCATCATCGACCGCCTGATGGTTGCCGGCGAGCCCGCCATCGTTAGCTTTAACGGCGGCACCAAGGACAACGCCATCAACCGTGAGTGCAAGGCTGTTCTGGTCTACGCCGATCACGCTGCCGCCGAGGCCGCGGCCCAGATCGCAAAGGGCATCATCGCCGACGTCACTGCCGAGCTCGAGGTCTTCGACCCCGGCTTTACCTGCACCGTCGAGATTGCCGACGACGCTGAGGTCGAGGCCATGGACCAGAAGTCCGCGCTTGCCCTCATCCGCGCCCTGCGTCTTGCCCCTAACGGCGTGATTCGCCGCAACGTCGCCACCGACGGCTCCGTCGAGGTTTCCTCCAACATCGGTGTGGTTGCCACTTCTGACGACGAGGTCAAGATCATGCTGTCCCCGCGCTCCTCGATCACCTCGCTGCAGGACGAGTTCAAGGACCGCCTGCAGACGCTGGCCGATGTCCTGGGCTTCGACGCCAAGTTTGAGTTCGAGTATCCCGGCTGGAGCTATGCCGAGCATTCGCCGGTCCGCGACGTCTTTGTCGAGAGCTATCGTGAGCTCTTTGGCTCTGAGCTGCGCATCGAGTCCATTCACGCCGGCCTTGAGTGCGGCCTGTTTGCCGAGGCCCTGCACGGCCTGGACGCCATCGCCGTGGGACCGACGCTCTCCGATGTCCACACCCCGGACGAGAGCATGGAGCTCGCTTCTGCCGAGCGCTTCTACGAGCTGCTCATCGACGTCCTCAAGCGCCTTGCCGCGTAAAGGTTGCGCTAACAGCGGTCCGAGCCATGTGCTAGCGGATTGCAGATGACATTATGAGAGGGGACACCCGGTCTTTTGCGACAGGTGTCCCCTCTCTTCTTTTAAGAAATGGGAAATTGATTGGTGTCTAGCCCATATCCGCCCTGATGAGGTCGAGGGTTCGCTGGCAGTTTTCGCGGACGGGGCCGAGCATATGCTCGCGCAGGTCCGCCATGCCGGGCAGGTCGGCATATTCATCCATGATCTCTTCCATGCAAATGGGCACCTCGTAGGCGAGGTCCATCATGGTCGCAAAGCAAAACTTCTCGGATAGCCCGGCATCGGTGAGCGCCACCTCCAGCGCGGGGTCGCCCATACCGTGGTATCGGCGGATAGCGCCTGGACCGATGCGCCCCACACGATTTTCGCCGCCAACGCTCATGGCGAGGCGTGCCCGGCGGCGCATGCGCTCATACGCCAAGCCCGATGCGACATCGTACATGGGTGCGAGTGCCGCGTTTGTGCCTTTGCCTAGGATGAGCGAGTAGTTTTTAGCGTGTGCGTCAGGCGCTCCGATAATGGCGTTATAGAACAACATATAGGTAAAAAGCGCAAGATTCATGTGGTGGGGGACTGTGTTAATCAGTCGTTCTTGGATGTCTCGTGTAGTTGGTCCTCCGTCGGCGGTGTATTTCTGGCTTGGCAATACACCGAGCGCCTGGCAAAAGTCCTCCTGATGCAGCCTTTCGATACTTCCGCTGTTATTGACCATTCTGTCGTACCGTTCAACGACGAGTGCGGCTTCGTCTTCAAATGTGCAATAGGAGACGTTGGCAGTTG
>USCJ01000063.1 GCA_900553215.1 uncultured Collinsella sp. | reverse complement strand
CCCAACATCGTCTACTTCGACAACTTATTCTGCGAAGTCAGCTCAAAGTTCCACATCAAGTAGTTCGAGTAATACTTCAAATTATGGTAGAAATCATTACACCAAAATGAGCTTCAACAATGGAAGAGTATTTGCTTCTGTTCCCGATTATGAATACGCTAAGACATCAGGCAATTCGTCAGAAAACTATTCCTCTCCAGAATTCGGTATCACTTTGCTATATTCCTCTCTTGATAATGACGATTTAAAGTCTATTTCGACGAAAGCAAAACTCCTTGATCTCTATGATTCTTTGCTCGAAGTCATGGACGAGAAGAATCTTATTAAAGCTTCAAGTGTTACTTACGGAACCATTCATAGAGGTTCTTTTGATAAGGGAGATCTTCTTGGATCAACGCGCGAAATAACAGTAGATGGAAATAAAGGATTGGTGTTTATTACGCTTGTCAATGGAACGGTCTATATATTTGCGATCTCATGGACTCCAGAAGACGCTGTGGGAGTTTCTCAGGCAGAGCATCTAGTAGAGAGCTTTAGTGCTCCAGGCGGTAAGTCGCTGCCATAGGTATGCTAAACAAGTTGAGAAAAAAGAGAATTGGGGCAGAAGGGCCCAATTGTCGTCGTGTCTCGGTTCTGGTGAAGTCAGTACAGCAATGTTTCCGCGTCTGTGTAAATCGCTAGTTTAAGCTTGTGCCCTTCTGGCAATCGGGGCGGGAATGTCATTCCAGAGGAAATTGTTCATGGTTGTTTTGGTTCGGCTTTGCCGCTTCGATATAATTGGTAACGTTCAATTTCTGAAATATGAGTATCGGAAGGAAGGGTCGTATGAATAACGTTGAGAATTCAAACATCCCTCGTTATGGCGTATTGCTTACCGATAATGTTGATCCCCAATGGTTGCGCGACTGTTCGCCTAGATACTTTGATGAATACATTAAGTTCACGGTAGATCCGGTAAATAATCAGATTGTCGTAGGGATGCAAGTTCACAGAAATGGTAAAGCTCTGTTAAAGGCCGAAGAAAAGGATTTACTTGGTGGCAATATATTCTTCGATGACCTTCATATTGAATACGAATCGGGGTTAAATGAACCGATCAATGAGCGGGTTGGCACCGAAAGCGATGATCTTCGAATTGTTACTGATCCAAATGTTATAGAACGCATAGATAACGTTTTGAAGTCGTGGGTGGTAGGACTATGATCGAGCTTTCAGTCAAGCTAAAAACGGAATCTGATTTCGATCCTATCGAACTTGAGATGTGGCAAGAAGGCGGTTTTCTGAGACAGATTCTCGATATTTATCCCGAAGTATATCGTCTGGAAAAGTATAAAGATGACGAAAAGGCGTTCCGTTCCCAATGGGAAACTGTCTTAGAGTTCGTAAGTATGACCGTTCTCGATGATGAGGTTGAGGAAACTACAAAGTATGAGCTTTATCACAATCTAGAAAAGCTCCAAAGGTATTATGCGGATGCTGGAGTTAATAAGGCTACTGCGTTCGGATGGTGGAAACAGTGGAAGTATGACCTGAACAGGACGGTGGCGCGAGAGGGCCATTGATCTTATTCAGCTTGTTGGTAACTCTTTAGCCTGTTACGCCAGAGATCGCGGGTTCGAGCCCCGTACTTCCCGCCAACGCAATTAAAGCCACGTCTTCGGACGTGGCTTTTTGCGTTTGATGCACTTTGTTTCGATAGAACGATCGCCCTGGCGCATCTTCGCCCAGAATCCCCGCCCCTTCGGGAACGCAAGTAAAATCTAATAAGCATATCTGTCTAAACAACAGCTTTGTTGCGCAACACCTGTTCAACGAGACAGGGGGTTAGGTTATACTAAATTGCACTGTAGGCCGCATCTGATGCATTTCG
Organism: uncultured Collinsella sp.; assembly: GCA_900553215.1. Taxonomy (GTDB): domain Bacteria; phylum Actinomycetota; class Coriobacteriia; order Coriobacteriales; family Coriobacteriaceae; genus Collinsella. Next base: position 5,460 of record USCJ01000063.1, on the reverse strand, counting down.
CTCCAAGCGCGGCACTCAGTGGATATCCGATTTACCATTTGGATGTCCTGCGGTCATTTAGCGTCTCGACACAAGCTCGGCCCCGGAGCTCGTTCGAGCTGTTCGTATTCCTTGAAAGGGGAAAAATGGACATATCGAGGAAGACTGATTACGCCCTTCGTATGCTGGCGATGCTTGCCGAGGATCCGGAGCGTTTGCTTTCTGTTCGCACCGCTGCCGAAGAGGTCAATGTTCCGTATTCGTTTGCCCGCTCGATTCAGCACGGTTTGGTCCAGGCCGGTATTGTGGAGAGCCTGCGTGGCGTCCACGGTGGCATGCGTCTCAAGGTCAGTCCGGACGACGTTACCATTCGTCAGGTCGTCGAGGCCGTTCAGGGCCCTATGGTTATGAATGATTGCACCGCACCCGATGGCGACTGTGCGCGCATGGGCACGTGCTGCTATCATCCCCTGTGGGCCGGAGCCCAGGCGTTGATGCGCGACTACCTCGATTCCGTTTCGCTCGGCGACATCGTCGCCCATCGCCAGTTCCCGGCTGTCGATCCCAAGTTCGCCGATCGCGATGCGTTTCCCGAGTACGCCACCTGTGCGTGCGCCTGCCGGGAGGAATAGCGCCGCATAAGGAGCATTGCCATGATTCAGGACCCCTTTCGTTCGATGATTCGTTCGGAAGGGGTTCTGCGTTATCGCGACCTTCCGTGGCGCCGCACGCGCGACCCATATATCATCTGGCTCTCCGAGGTCATGCTGCAGCAGACACAGGTTCCGCGCGTGGAGACGCGCATGCCGGCGTGGCTCGATCGCTTTCCGACCGTCCGGGCGCTCGCTCAGGCCGCGCCTTCCGATGTTTTAGACGCTTGGCAGGGCATGGGCTACAATCGACGCGCTCTGGCGCTCCACAAGGCCGCTCAGCGCGTTGTGGAGGACTGGGACGGTGAGTTTCCGCGTGAGACGCGTGACTTGGTCGCTCTGCCTGGTATTGGCCCGGCAACGGCGCAAGGTATCCGGTCGTTTGCGTTTGACCTTCCAGGCGTGTATCTGGAGACCAACGTGCGCACGGTCTTTCTGCATCACTTCTTTCCCGATGTACCGGCTGTTCCCGACCGCGAGCTGGTGCCGCTGATTCAGGCGGCCTGTCCGGCGGTCCCCGGTGCGGCGACCGACGAGATCGCTCCCTTTGCCGTGCCGCTCGATGATGCCGACACGCCGCGCGCGTGGTATTACGCGTTGCTGGATTACGGCGCATATCTAAAAAAGACGTTGCCCAATCCGTCCAGGCGCTCGGCGGGCTATAGCCGTCAATTAAAGTTTGAGGGCTCACGTCGCCAAAAGCGCGCGCATATCGTGCGCATGTTGCTGGCAGCGCGCGATGGCCAACCGGCGGGGATTACGCTTGCTGATGCCGTGGTGGGCGTTAACGATATGGAAGCGGCGGCTGGGCGCGGGCCGGGCGAGCTTGTCGCGGGCATTCTGGCCGACCTGGAGCGTGAGGGCTTTTGCCGAGCCGAGGGCGATCGCTGGCTGAGCATTTAGCCCGTGGAAATCTGAAGAACAGGATTGTAAGGTTTAGATTTCCGACATGAGGGCATCCTAAAGACGAGGCCGCTCGAAGCCTACGGGCGGCATGCGTTGAAGGGAAGTACACCTATGGATTTTGAGAACTCCCAAACCAAGAAGAACCTCGAGACCGCTTTTGCCGGTGAGTCCCAGGCACACACCAAGTATCGCTACTATGCCTCCAAGGCAAAGAAGGACGGCTACGTTCAGATCTCGAACATCTTTGCCGAGACGGCTGGCAACGAGTCCGAGCACGCCAAACTGTGGTTTAAGTATCTGCACGATGGCGCCGTCCCCGATACCCTGGACAATCTGCGCGATGCCGCTGCGGGTGAGAACTACGAGTGGACCACGATGTACGACGAGTTTGCCAAGACCGCCGAGGAAGAGGGCTTTGCCGAGATTGCCGCAAAGTTCCGTGGTGTCGCCGCCGTCGAGAAGGCCCACGAGGAGCGCTACAACAAGCTCGTCGAGCGCATCGAGTCGGGCGAGGTGTTTGAGCGTGAGGGCGTAAAGGTGTGGAAGTGCCTGAACTGCGGGCACCTGCATGTGGGTGCCGAGGCGCCTGAGGTGTGCCCGGTGTGCAACCACCCGAAGGCGTACTTTGAGGAGCAGGTGGTGAACTACTAGCGCTTGGCGCTGGCTGCTGCGGAGCGCAGGGCGGGGAAATACCTTTCCCTCTCGCTCACGGCTTCGCAGAGTCGCGCGAGGCAAAGGTATTTCCCCGCCTTGCGCTCCGGCGTTGGGTCGTCGCGTGCTCGATACAGAAAAGCTGATAAAAAAGGTTGTGTGCCGCCCCTTTTTGGGGCGGCACGTTTTTGTGGGGTCCCGGTCTCCACAATTTTCGTCAAGCTATTGGTTAGATTTTGGTCAGTTGGCGTAAGGGTGGAAGGCCAAAAGATTGTTGGCGAAAAAAGCTCAGAGAAAGTGCTGGTAGGGGAGTTGTTGAGCTTTTCGACAGCTTTTGAGCAAAAGAAACTTTGTGGCTATTGCCGGCGATTGCGTTGTCGCGGTCATGGCGGTGCGGGATGCTGGTCGTAAGCGTCGAATGCTCCGATTTTGGAGGCCAGCATGGATCTGTTTCTTGAGACTCCGCAGCAACAAGCTGAGCGCATGCTGCGTCAGCAGCAACGACTCATGGAGATGCAAATGCAAGGGGTTGCCAACCAGGCGCCCGTGCAAAACGTCGTGCCCGCTGCTGTACCTGCAGCTGTGCCCGGGTGTGAATCGGCGCCAGAGGCCTATTCCGTACAGCAAGATTCATATGCGCAGGAGCTCGCGTTCGACAAGCATCGTGCGCGTCGCCGTCGCTGGGCCCAGCGCCTGCGTACGTTGGCGATGATCGTGCTCATCCCGTTGGGGCTTGCGGCCATCTTTCTGGCGTCGTATGCCCTCACGTGCATCCTCAACGGTGCATCGCCCAACGAGGTGCTCCAACATCTAGCGGCCCTGGGCCAGCGCCTAGATGACGTCATAACAACCATCCGCGCCGGCTGGGAGAGCTAGCGTTTGTCGCATTAGGACTTCTAGGGTGTAGGGATTATCGCCACGAGTGGAATCCTTGCATCCTGTGGGTCCTGTCGTGCGACTGAATAGTATTATTGAAGATGAATAATAATAAGGGATACAGGTAATACAAAAAGGAGGTGCTCGGTTGAATCTGACCTTTGAGGGATTCTTAAAAGGCTATTGCCGAGAGCTATCCGGACAGCAGTCGCTGAGTTTTAGAAAATTGGTTGAGCAGGCGACGACGGATGCGCCGCGCGTGGCGGAGGCTCTGTTTTTGCTCGCTTTGGCGCAAGGAAAAGCCGAATACGTTCTGGGTTTATCCGAGGGCTCGTGGATGGAACGGGATTATCGAGACGTTTTATCCTTGTACGGTCAAGCGGGTAGCATGGCGTCTCTATGCGCCAAAAGTGAGCTCCCTAATCGTTATGCCAACGTTTGGCGTGCGTATAGAGCGGTGAAGGAAAAGCCGGCGGCCGATAGAAGGGTGAACGCCCTGATGAGAAAGAAAACGCTGGAAGCATTGGAGGAATCGGGTGTAACGCGCTATGGCCTCTGCCGTGCTCTGCGCCTGAATAAAGGAAACGTATACGCATACTTGGCCGGCGATGACTCAAAGGTGAGCAGGAAAACGGCGCGCCGCATTATGGAATATGCGGAGGAGAGGGGCGCCCAAGAAGGGGCCGGGCGCCCGGTGTGTGTGGCGGGGTAAGATTAATCGCGGTTTTTGATTGGTGCTCGATTGGGTTTGTTGGGCGGAGTTTATGTCTGCTATTGATATTGTGCTTGTTGTGATTGCCTTGGTGGCGGTGGGGGTTGCTGTGGCTTGCGCCCTCCAGCTCAAGAGCCTGCGTGCCGAGCTGCGGGAGCGTGGCGACAGTAGCGCGGAAACGCTGGCAGCGCTCGAGCAGGCCAACAGCACGCTCGACACCCTGAACGTCGCGTTGGCCGAAACCCGCCGCACGGCAAATGCCATCGCGCAGCAGCAGACGACCGACGCCGCCGTAGAGCAGCAGCGCTACCTGACCATCGCGCGTGAGTTCTCGCAGGCCGGCGACCGCATGGATGACCTGCGCCGCGAGACGGCCCAACAGCTTGGCGCCAACCGCGAAGGCATCGAGCACCGCCTGGACAAGGTGCGCGAGACGGTCGATGCCCAGTTGGGCGCCATCCGCAAAGACAACAACGTGCAGCTCGATCAGATGCGTGCGACGGTGGACGAGAAGCTCTCCCGTACGCTCAACGATCGCCTGTCGGCATCGTTTAAGCAGGTGAGCGACCAGCTCGAGGCCGTGTACAAGGGCCTGGGCGACATGCAGTCTATCGCCACCGGCGTGGGCGACCTTAAGCGCGTGCTGGGCAACGTCAAAGCGCGTGGCATTTTGGGCGAGGTGCAGCTGGGCGCGATCCTGGCGGACATCCTCACGCCCGACCAGTATCTGGAAAACGTCGCCACCAAGCCCGGCGCCTCGGAACGCGTTGAGTTTGCCGTCAAGCTGCCGGTGGACGAGGGCGACCCCGTGCTGTTGCCGATTGACTCCAAGTTTCCGGGCGACGCGTACGAGCACCTGCTCGATGCGCAGGAGTCGGGCGACGCGGAGGCCGTTGCCGCTGCGCGCAAGGCGCTCGATATGATGGTGAAGCGCGAGGCAAAGGACATCTGCGAAAAGTACCTGAGCGTACCCGCGACCACCAACTTTGGCATTATGTTCGTGCCGTTTGAGGGCCTGTATGCCGAGGTCGTCAGTCGCCCCGGGCTTATTGAGACCCTGGGCCGCGACTATCACGTCAACGTTGCCGGCCCCAGCACCATGGCCGCCATTCTCAACAGCCTGCAGATGAGCTACCAGACGTTTAGGCTGCAAAAACGTACCGACGACGTGCTGCGCGTGCTCTCCGCCGTCAAGGCCGAGCTGCCGCGTTATCAGGCGGCGCTGCGCCGCGCCCAGCAGCAGATCGAGACCGCGGGCAAAACGGTCGAGGGCATCATTACCACGCGCACCAACGTCATGGAGCGCAAACTCAAGGACATCGACGCGCTGGAAGACGCGCGGGAGGCCGACGCGATTTTGGGCTTGGAGTCCGCAGGCCTGCCCGCAGACCAAAAAGACGAGGACTAGCTGCATCTGACGGCGGGGCGCCTGCGCAAGCACGGCGCGGGCGCTTTTCGCATCGCGCTTGCCTGAAGTGCGCTTCAATGTGCAACAATGGCGTTTCGCCCTATCAGATGCGAAAGGAAGCCCATGTCTCAGAGAAGCACCAGTCCGCTCAGCCGCTCCACCGTGCGCCGCACGCTGCAGCGGTTTTGGGGTGTCACGCGCACACAGCCGCTGATTGTCTTTCTCTCGGTGTTCTCGTCGGCGGGTTACATCTTTTTGCTCACGTTTGCCAACACCTA
>USCJ01000062.1 GCA_900553215.1 uncultured Collinsella sp. | reverse complement strand
GTCCTCATCGACGTGGACAAGAACCGTGCCGAGGGTGAGGCCCTGGATATCGCGCACGGCATGACGTTTGCCGAGCCGATGAAGATCTACGCCGGCGATTACTCTGACGTTGCCGACGCCGCCATGATCGTCGTCACCGCTGGCGCTGCCCAGAAGCCCGGCGAGACCCGCCTGGACCTGGTCAACAAGAACGTCAACATCTTTAAGTCCATTATCCCCGAGATTAAGAAGTCCGGCTTTGACGGCATTCTGCTCATCGTCTCCAACCCGGTCGATGTTCTGACCTACGCCGCCATCAAGATGTCCGGCCTGCCCGAGGGCCACGTCATCGGTTCCGGCACCGTGCTCGACACTGGCCGCCTACAGCAGATGCTTGGCGCTCACGTCGAGGTTGACCCGCGCGATGTCCAGGCCTATGTCATGGGTGAGCACGGCGACTCCGAGTTTGTCGCTTGGTCCAGCGCTCAGGTTGCCGGCGTTCCGCTGAACACCTTCTGCGAGCTTCACGGTCATCTTGAGCATGAGGCTGCCGAGAAGCGCATCGCCGAGGACGTCAAGAACTCCGCCTACACCATCATCGAGAAGAAGCACGCCACCTACTACGGCGTCGCCATGGCCGTCAAGCGCATCTGCACTGCCGTCATGCGCGATGAGCAGACCGTTCTGCCTGTCTCCTCGCTCATGGTGGGCGAGTACGGCCTGTCCGATCTTGCCATCTCCATGCCGACCGTCGTTGGCCGCGACGGTGTTGTCTGCCGCGTCCCCGTGCCGCTGAACGATGACGAGCAGCATGAGCTTACCGCCTCCGCCAAGGCCCTCAAGGACATCATCGACAGCGTCGACTTCTCCTGCTAAATTCGGCTCGTTTAAGCAACAGGCTACAATGAAGGCGTCTGGGTCCATGTGATCCGGGCGCCTTTTTGGTGCAAAGTAACCTGACCCCAATGCACCATAGTTGATGGGAGGGCCATGTCGGATTCGCCTAATTTTTTGACCTATGCCCAGACGGCGTTTGATCCGTTTGAGGAGCGGCCGTTCTGCGCGGTGGATAGCCTGGTCTTTGCGTGGTTGTCCTATTTGCGTTTGCCGGGTGATATGGCGGAGCTGACGAACTGGCAGGGCCTAGACGTACGCGAGTTGCTGCGTGCCGAGTGCTACCGGGACATGATTGGCGACTTGTGGGACCCAGAGGGGAGCAGGGCCTTGTTGGAGGCCGTGGCAGCAAGCCCTCGTTACCGTGGCGTGCACGTTTGCGGCTATCGTGCCGTGAGCGATGTGGTGGCGACAGAGCAGTTTGCAGCCATGGCGTTCCGGTTTCCGGCGGGGTTTAGTTATCTTTCCTTCCGGGGGACCGACAGTACGATTGTGGGCTGGAAAGAGGACTTTAACATGGCGTTCCGGTGTCCTGTGCCGGCCCAGGAATCCGCGGCGCGCTATGTGGACGAGGCGGCGGATGCGATTGACGGGCCGCTTTTGTGCGGAGGTCATTCCAAGGGTGGAAACCTTGCGGTGTACGGTGCGGCGATGTGCTCCGATGTCGCCCGTGAGCGAATCGAACGGGTGTATTCCCATGATGGTCCTGGCTTCGTCGAGGAGTTTCTGAACGGCAACGCCTTTGCCGATCTTTCCGGCCGCATCGATAAGACGCTACCTCGGTCGTCGATCTTTGGCATGATGTTCGAGACACAGGAGGACTATGCCATCGTTGAGAGCACTGAGTTCAGCCTGCTGCAGCACAATCCCTTTAGCTGGGTGGTTGATGGTCGCGACTTCGTGTACTGTGAGCGCCTGTCCGCCGGTGCTCGATACGTTGATGGCTCCATTCGCGAGATGCTGCTTGCAGTGGGGCCTGCCGAGCGCGAGCGTTTTGTAGATGCATTGTTCTCCGTGTTTGAGGCTACGGGTGCTGAGCGGTTTGCGGATATCGCTGGGAATCTGCGCGAGAGCCTGCCCGTGATGCTCCAGGCTGCACAAGGCTTTGACAAGGATACGCGACGCTTTGTCTCGCAGACCATCGTGGCAATCCTTAAATGCGCACTGCTGCCCAAACGACCCCAGATCGACATGCCCGCTGCCGGCAAGAGTTTGGCAGAACAGCTCGAGGCTTGGCAGTCCGAGCTCCTGCGCTAGCCATTGGTGCAAAGCAACCTGTCCCCGATGTACCAATCTTCGATGCGCTCGGGGAGGGCTCGACCGCTATACTGGTTCGTGCCGAAATCGATCTAGAACGGAATGCCGTATATGAAAATCAATCACGCGATTCTGCATATCCTGGACTTTGACTCTGCCGTCAACGTTATGAGCCAGCGCGAGCTCGATATCGAGAGCCGCACCGTGCGCAACTTCGTGACCACGCATCTGCGCCGCGCACGTACCTCGGCCGACAATAAACGCGCCACGTTTGCCGAGAACTCTGCGTTTGGCGGCGAGCTCAAGGGTTACTTCTTTGGCGAGCGCGAGTTCGTGGACCTGTCGCAGCAGATTGCGGAGTTTATCTCCTCCGAGCTCACCAAAGCCGAGAAAGCCGAGTCCACCGACGTGCTCGTGGCCGATTTTGACGACGATGAGGATGCCCGCTGGTTTGCCGTGATGCTGCTGGGCTCCAAGCAGGCTTTTATGCACGAAGTGGGCCGCGAGGAGGGAGAGGTGCGCAACGACATCGCGCGCCACTACGCCATTCTGCCGAACCCCTCGCAAAAGGTGCCGAGCTATGCCATCGTGCGCGCGAGTACCATGGAGATCGGCTACGTGGACAAGAAGCGCAAGATTGCCGGCGAGGACCGTATGCTTATCCCCGATGGCCTGCTGCAGTGCGACACGGGCGTATCGGGCAAGGAGGTCATCGACACCGTGACGCGTGTAGTCGAGGAAGTCGCCGAGGAGCACGGTGCCAATACGGCCGTAGCGCTCGCTAAGGTTAAGGCTGCCGTTGCCGAGAAGGTCGAGGATGACGAGGAGCTTCCGCCTTGGGATATCGTCGATGAGGTCTTTGAGGACGAACCGGTCATCAAGGAGAGCGTACGTGCGGCGCTGACCGAAGAGAAGGTGCCCGAGCGTGTGCCCGTGGAGCGCAAGCAGGTCGAGCGTGCGGCCGTGCGCAACCACAAGATTCGTACCGACACGGGCATCGAGATCAGCTTTCCGGCCGAGATGGGCTCGAACTCCGAGTACATCGAGTTCGTCAACGAACCCAACGGCCTCATCTCCATCGAGCTCAAAAACATCGGCAGCATCGAGAATCGATAAACTGCGCTTGGACGCTGCAGAAAAACAAAGGTCGAAGCCTCGGATGAGGGCTTCGGCCTTTTTTGCTTGGGATTGAATTGCGCCGTAGGTTGAGCATAAGTCAGCGAAAACGCCCCAGAGCGAGCAAGGTGACGTGAAAGAGGAGGGCATTGACCTTCTGGTCATGCCCGACGATTGAACGTCAGATTGCCGCTCTGGGGCGTTTGCAGCGTCGAGCTGTTACGCGGGTTGGTAAACCCGCGCAACCCTACAGCTGACGCAGATCTTCCTCGAGTCCGGTCTTGCTGTCGGTCTTCTCGTCGCGCATCTTGATGACGCGGGCGGGGACACCGGCCACGACGGCACCAGCGGGGACGTCCTCGACGCACACGGCGCCGGCGGCAACGACAGCGCCCTTGCCTACGTGCACGCCTTCCAGGACCACGGCGTTGGCGCCGATCATGACATCGTCCTCGATGATGACGGGCGTGGCGCTTGCGGGTTCAACGACGCCTGCCAACACGGTTCCAGCGCCGATGTGGCAGTTCTTGCCCACTGTGGCGCGGCCGCCCAGCACGGCGCCCATGTCGATCATGGAGCCCTCACCGATGACGGAGCCGATATTGATGATGGCACCCATCATGATGACGGCGCGATCGCCGATCTCGACGCGGTCACGGATGATCGCGCCCGGCTCGATGCGGGCGTTGATGCCCTTAAGGTCGAGCATGGGCACGGCGGAGTTACGGCAATCGTTCTCCACATCGTAGTAATCGATGGAATCGGCATTGGCATCAAGGATGGCTTTGAGCTCATCCCAGTCACCAAAGACGGTCTTGCCACGACGACCGCCGTAGACGTGCGCATTGCCCCACTGGACCTTCATGCCGGGCTTCTCGCGCACGTACAGTTTGACGGGCGTCTTTTTGGGCGCTGTGGCGATGTAGTTGATAATCTCTTGGGCATCCATCTCGGCTGCATTGCTCATTTGCTGTCTCTCCTTTGGGTGGATCCGGTTGATACCTGGTTAGGCAAACATGACCTGGTCGAACGTATAGAAGCCGTGCTCGCGGGTGACGAGCTTCTGCGCGGCTGCCAGGGCGCCGTTGACGAAGATCTGACGGCTTGTGGCGCGATGCGTGAGCGTGACTTCTTCGTCCTGGCCAAAGAAACTCACTTCGTGCACGCCGGCGACAGTGCCACCGCGCAGCGAGTGCATGCCGATCTCCTTGGGGTCGCGCGCTCCGCACATGCCCTCGCGGCCATAGACGGGGTGGTAGCCTGCCTCGGGCTCGGTTTCGACTACGGCATCGAGCAGCAATTTGGCAGTGCCGCTGGGGGCATCGACCTTTTGGTTATGGTGCGTCTCGACGATTTCGCAGTCAAAGCCGGGCAGCTCGCGTGTGGCCTGTGCTACCAGATGACGCAGGGCTGCGATACCGATGGAGTAATTGCCGGAGTGCATGACGCGGGCGTTCTGACCCAGCTCGCGCAGGCGATCCATCTGCTCGGGTGTGTAGCCTGTAGTGCCCGAGACCAACGCCGCGCCCGTGCACTCGACATAGGCGACGACGGCATCGAAGGTCACGACGTTCGAGAAGTCGATGATGACGTCGGCTGCCGGGGCGCTCTCGAGCTCGGACAGATCAAAACCGATCTGGGCCACGATATCAAAAACGGGCTGCCCGGCGGCGTCGATAATGCCTTCGGCGGTAGTACGGATGAGCGAGCCCATGCGGCCCGTTCCCATAATGACGGTCTTAATCAAGCAGACCAGCTCCCTTCAGAGCATCGGTAAGTGCGGCACGTGTGTCGTTGGCCATGGGGCACAGCGGCATACGGTAGTTTGCCTCGATCATGCCCATCTGAGCGAGCGCTTCCTTAACGGGGATGGGGTTGACCTCGCTAAAGAGGGCATTGATGAGCGGCTGGCCGGCAATCTGGATATCGCGGGCGCGCGCTACGTCGCCGTCCAGATAGGCGCGGCACATGTCGTGCACGAGCTGCGGCTGAACATCGGCCCACACACTGATGGTGCCCGAGGCGCCCAGGCTCATGAGCGGCACGGTGAGGGCGTCCTCGCCCGAGTACATGCGGAAGTCATCGGACAGCAGGTGGGCGATCTTGGCTGCGTAGGCGACGTTGCCCGAGGCCTCCTTGATGCCCATGATGTTGGGGTGCGCGGCCAAGCGCTCCACGTTGTGCACGCTGATGCCGCAGCCGCAGCGGCCGGGGATGTTGTACAGGATGCAGGGGATGTCCACGGCGTCGGCCACGGTCTTAAAGTGCCGGTAGATGCCCTCTTCGTTGGACTTGTTGTAGTAGGGGGTAATGAGCAGCAGGCCGTCGGCGCCCAGTCCCTGATAGGTGAGCGACTTGGTGAGCATGGTCTGCGTGGAGTTGGAGCCCGAGCCGGCAATGACGGGGACGCGTCCTGCAACCTGCTTGACCACCGCGGCGACAACGGAGTTGTCCTCGTCGTCGGTCATCGTGGCGCTCTCGCCGGTGGTGCCCAGGGTGAGGATGGCATCGGTGCCATTTTGCAGGTGGAAATCGATAAGGCGCTCGAGCGCGTCAAAGTCGACACTGCCGTCCTTTTTAAACGGCGTGACAAGGGCGACGATTGAACCCTCGAGATTGCGGATGTCCATGTTCTTCTCCTTCGCTTCCGCGATCTGGATGCGTTTGTTCCACTGAGCGGCGACGGCCAGGCGCTCGTCCTGAGCGCGGCGGCGGGCACTTTCGGCGCGCGACTTGGCCAGCAACTCTTGGCCGCACGGCAGCACGTCGAGCGTGGCAAAGTAATCGACCGGGCGCTCGGCGCGTCGGATGAGGTCGGCCGAGCCATCGGGGCGCAGCAGGACCTCGGCGGAGCGCAGGCGTCCGTTGTAGTTGTAGCCCATGGAGTAGCCATGCGCGCCGGTATCGTGGATCACAAGCAGGTCGCCCATGTCGATATGCGGCAGCGAGCGGTCGATGGCGAACTTATCGTTGTTCTCGCACAAGTTGCCCGTGATGTCATACGTGTTCGTGACCGGTGCTGCGGTCTTGTCGGCGCCACCCGGCTGTCCCATCACCGTAATGTGGTGGTAGGCACCATACATAGCGGGACGAATGAGGTCGACGGCGCTTGCGTCCACGCCGATATAGTCCTTGTAGATCTGCTTTTCGTGGATGGCCTTGGTCACCAGGCAGCCGTAGGGGCCCATCATAAAGCGACCCATCTCGGTGCAAATCGCCACATCGCCCATGCCGGCGGGAACCAGGATCTCGTCGTATGCCGCGTGCACCCCCTCGCCGATGGCGGGAATGTCGTTGGCCTGCTGCTCGGGCAGATAGGGGATGCCGATGCCGCCGGACAGATTGATGAAGGCGACGTGTGCGCCGGTCTCGCGCTCCAGGCGCACGGCAAGCTCAAAGAGGATGCGCGCAAGCTTGGGGTAGTAGTCGTTGGTGACGGTGTTGCTGGCAAGGAATGCGTGGATACCAAAGTCCTCGGCACCCTTGGCCTTGAGCGTGCGGAAGGCCTCGAAGAGCTGCTCGGTGGTCATGCCGTACTTGGAGTCGCCGGGGTTATCCATGATGCCATTGGAGAGCTGGAACAGGCCACCCGGATTAAAGCGGCAGCTGACCGTCTTGGGGATGGGCCCCGCAACGCGCTCAAAGAACTCAATGTGGCTGATGTCATCAAAGTTGACGATGGCGCCCAGCTTGTCGGCGAGCTCAAAGTCGGCCGCCGGCGTGTCGTTGGACGAGAACATGATGTTCTCGCCGACGCTGCCGATGCGCTCGGCCATCATCAGCTCCGTGAGCGACGAGCAGTCGCAGCCGCAGCCCTCCTCCTGCAGGATCTTGAGGATGGCGGGGGTCGGCGTAGCCTTCACGGCGAAATATTCCCGGTAGCCGGGATTCCACGAAAAAGCGGCTTTCAGGCGGCGGGCATTCTCGCGGATGCCCTGCGCATCATAGAGGTGAAACGGTGTGGGATAGCGCGCGGCGATGTCCTCAAGCTGCTCCGCTGTTACAAACGGCTTCTTCATTGGACTTCCTCCCTGCAAAACCTAGTATTGTGCTCATTTTAGAAGCCGCTCGGGGCTGTGTCAAGAAGGCAAAGACATTTTCGCCGTTCCATGCATATGCGCGGCAAAATCATCCACCCGCTCCGTCATTTTACCCGGAATGGAAGAGCCTCAGATGTCCTCAAGCGACTCCGTTTCCACCGGCTGGGC
>USCJ01000061.1 GCA_900553215.1 uncultured Collinsella sp. | reverse complement strand
CGCGAGCCAGGGGGCGACGTACTCCTCGCCGGTGTTGTCGATGAGCTTGCCCTGATACTCGCCGGTCAAAAAGATCGTCTGGATAATAACGTGACCGTCAAAGCTTGCGAACGTCTCGATCTGGTGCTCGACGTCGTAGGGGCCAACAGGCTGGTCGAGCAGCTGGATAAACGCCGGGTCGACGGTATCGAGCTTAAGAATGTTGTCGTCGACCATCATGAGCGCGTCGTGCACCTCGGGGCGGTCGGCGCGTTGGAGAGTACGGCGATTTTGGAGTTTGGGGCAAGCTCGTCGCGCAGCGCGACGGCGCCGGCGATGGCCTGAGGAAACTCCGGTGCGGCGGTGGGCTCGCCGTTGCCTGCGAAGGTGATTACATCGGGGAGCTCGCCCTCGGCTGCCATCTCGCGCAGCTTTGCCTCGAGCGCGTCGAGCACCACGGCAGCTGTGTTATACGGCTCGTGGCAGGGGCGCTCGGCGTTGAGGCCGTTCTCGCAGTAGATGCAGTCGAACGTGCAGATTTTGCCGCTGGCCGGCATCATGTTGACGCCGAGCGAGAGACCAAGGCGACGGCTGCGAACGGGCCCAAAGATGGGGCTGGCATTCAAAAACGTAGACATAGGCATATGCTCCTCAAGACAATTGTGCCTAAGCATAGCATCGGCTCCAAAGCAAGGTGCGGGCTCTTGCTTTACAAGTTTCGTTTTTTCACGTCGCTCATGATGCCGTGCCATGAAAAGCCTTGGGTCGGGTACAGTTAATCTGTTAACAAGGCGTAAAGCAATGCGGGTCCATCCAACCGTGCTGACGTGCAACTGGATGAGCATTGATGATGGGGGCACAACATGGATTTTACGGTCGAGAATGCGGGCACCACGATTGCCTGTCGCGAATATGCCGACCCGGATGTGTCGCCTGATGCTCCTGCCTTGGTGTGCGTGCACGGCGCTTGTGTCGACGGCACATTTTTCGACGGCATCGCTTGTGAGCTCAGTCGCAACTACCGCGTAATTGCCTACGACCGCCGCGGCTGTGGTGGCAGCAGCGATGCGGCAGACGGCAGCTATGATCTTGCCGCTCAGGCCGCCGATCTGCAAGCCGTGATCGAACACGTTGGCGCTCCGACAAATGTGCTTGCGCACAGCGCCGGTACGTTGGTGGCGCTGGAGCTTCTTCGTACCGAACCCCATCTCGTCGACCGTGCGATTCTGCATGAGCCGGCTGTGTCGGCCGAAGGCGTCGGCATGGGCGCAGCTCCGGTTTTGCTCGATATGATTGCGGCTGGAAAGGTTTCAAGGGCGCTCCGGCTTTTCTTGGGAGCCCTCGGCGACTTGGACCCCGAGGCTCCTGGAACGACCGAAGCGGAAGCCAAGCATGCCCTGCGCAACGGCCGCAGTTTCATGGCAAACGAATACGGGATTACTATGACCTGCGTTCCCGATTGGAATAGCGTTCGCGCGTCAAAAACGGTGGCCGCCGTGCTCCTGGGCGAGCTCTCGATTGGCACGCCCCGCGAGGCTGGTACGCGAGCGGCTGCCGAATATCTCGATTGCCCCCTCGTGACGATCCCGGGCGCGCATAACGGTCTGCGCGATCGCCCGGCAGCGGCTGCCCGGGCTGTCCGTGGCATCCTGGGGCTCTAACACCCGCAATGGCCAAAGCAGGCTTCACCCGAAAACGTTTCGGCCGTGTTAACAAATGTGCTCAAAACCTCACGTCTGCGGCTTCAATCGCGCCGTCTGCCAACTCATAAGAATGTGGCAGCATTCACGTACTTACCTGCATCGACAAGGTGCTACCCTTGTAACATTTGGCACCCACTGCTACCAAGCAAAACTACTGAAAGGGCCCCTATGCTCAATAATCACGAGGCCAATCTAACCGACGAGGAGGCTGCCGCCGAGGTCGCCCGTGTCGCGAAGACCTACCCCGTGGTGCGTTTGCTGTCTTTCGATCAGATTAAGGGCGATCCTAACTGCCTGCTCGCCGGCGAACGGTGTCCCTGTCTGCGCCAGTCAAGTCTTGAAGCCTTGGCGGCGGGTTCCGATGAGGTGTCGGAACGGCTGCTCAACGATGGCGTTGAGTACCGCGCTCGCCTGCGCTCTTTGATGGTTGAGGGCGAGCCTCACGTTCTGCTGATGGTGCGTCCGATTGATGAACAAGAGGCCGCAGAAGAGGACCTTGTCTACACCGACGTGCTGACGAGCGTGCGCAATCGCCGATATTACGAGGAAAAGCTTCGTAGCGCCCGTATGCAGGCCGGCGTGGCCGTGATCGACCTTGATGATTTTAGGGCCTTCAACGATACGTGTGGCCGTCATGCCGGCGACCTTGCGCTCGGTGCTGTGGCGACAGCCATGCGCAGCGGAATCCGTTCGACTGACGAGCTTGTGCGCTATGGCTGCGACAAGTTTGTGGTTGTCATGCCCAATATTCCCTCCGATGACTTTGCCCGTCGTCTGCGTCAAGTATCCGATGCCGTTCATTCCACGATTATTCCGGGGCATGAGCGCGTTAGCTTGACGGCATGCGTTGGTGGCGTTCGCATTAATGGCGAAACGGTCGATGAGGGTGTTAGCCAGGCTGTCCAATTATTGAGCCGCGCTAAGGCAAAAGCCGGTACGGTCGTGACCGATGCCGATTCCATCGAGGCCTTCCAAAGCGAAAAGCCTTTGGTGCTTATTGTCGATGACTCCGAGATGAACCGAGTCATTCTCAACGAGATGCTCAAGGACGAGTATTGTATCCTCGAGGCCGATAACGGTCGTGCGGCGCTCGACATGGTCGACCGCTATGGCGATGAGTTGTCGCTCGTGCTGCTGGACATTATCATGCCGGGCATAAGCGGCTTTGAGGTACTGGCCGATCTGTCGCGCCGATCGGGTATCGACAATCTGCCTGTCATCATGATCTCGAGCGAAGATTCCGATGATATGGTTCTGCGCGCGTACGAGCTGGGCGCCTCGGACTATATCAACCGCCCGTTTGACTCCCGTGTCGTGCGCCGCCGTGTAAGCAACACCATCCGCCTATACGCCAAACAGCGCCGCCTGACGAACCTGCTGTCCCAGCAGTACAACGAGCGCGTCAAGAACAGTCGCATGCTCATCGACATCATGGCCGGCGTCATGGAGCTTCGCAACGGCGAGAGCGGTAGGCACGTTACGAACATCGAAAAGCTGACCGAGCTGCTGCTTGGCTGTCTGGTCCAGCGTAGCGGCACGATCTCCCTCGACAATGAGGAACGCTCCACGATCGCCCTGGCTTCGGCGCTGCACGATATCGGCAAGATGTCGATTGACGATGCGATCCTCAACAAGCCCGGACGCCTTACGCCCGAGGAGTTCGAGATCATGAAGACGCATACCACGATCGGCGCCGATATGCTGCTTAAGCTGGGTAGCCATCACGCCGGCAATGCGCTTATGGAATATGCGTACCAGATTGCGCGTTGGCATCACGAGCGCTGGGACGGCAAGGGTTATCCCGATGGCCTCAAGGGCGACGATATCCCCATCGCCGCGCAGGTGGTTTCGGTGGCTGACGTGTACGATGCTCTGACGAGTGTGCGTGTGTACAAGGACGCTATCCCGCACAAGGAGGCGATCCAGATGATCCTGGACGGTAAGTGCGGCACCTTTAACCCGCTGCTGCTCGATTGCCTGCTCGAGGTGCAAGACCAAATTGCCGAGACGTTGGCACGCCCCGCCGACGTCGTTGCGTTTCCCACGATTTAGTTTGACCAAAGGAGTTTTAATCCATGATTTCCATGCGTGAGGCGTATGAGAAGATCGGCGCCAATTATGATGATGCGTGCGCTCGGCTGATGGGCGAGGAAATGCTTGCCCGCTTTGCCCTCAAGTTTTTGGATGACGAGAGCATGGACAAGCTGGAGGCCGCCATGGCGGCGGGAGACGCCGAGAGTGCGTTTATGGCAGCGCACACGCTCAAGGGCGTGAGCCAGAACCTGGGATTCGATAATCTGTACGAGCCGGCGGTCGTGGTGACCGAGGCGCTGCGCGGCGCCGATGCCGTTGACGGCGCTCGCGAGGGAATGCATGCGCTGCAGCAGCAATATGCGGCTACGATGTCGGCCCTGCGCGAGGCGGCTGAATAGAAGCTTGCAAGCTTTGATGACTATGAGAGTGGATAATCTCCCGTTTTAGGCCCGATGGCGGCCTCAAAGTGGGAGATTATCCACGCTCGTTCGATACGTGTCCAAAAATCCACGCTCACCCCTTCTGATTAGTGAATGGCCTATGCGCACTGGCGGGGCTTTCCGCATGCAATCCATATCGTTGTTCGATAAACTGTTCGAATAACGATAGAGCCGATGAGGGTGAGTGTATGTCCAACAGCGTTCAGCGTATGGCCAAGGCGGGCGAAAATATCAGGAAGCTTGGTTTTTGCATGGCAGCCGTTTTTGCAGGGATGCTCGTCGCTTTTGCCGCGTTGGTTGTTTACGTGATCTGGTATGCGGTTGCAAACGTTGTTTCTGTCGATTCTTTCGGTGTCGTGACGCTTCTCGATGGCGGGAGCATCGTTATCCCAAGCGGGCTGTGCCTGGCACTCGTCGTGGGTGTTTCGCTTGTCGTTTTGTGCGGAATCAGCCATAACATCTCTCGGGGCGTCTCGCCCTTTACCAAGGCGCATGTGCGGCTTATCCGTGTTCTCGCGCTTGCCTTTGCTGTTAACGCCGCGGTTTCGCTTGTTGGTGCCTATGGATCGGTCAATCTCACCATTGGCGGACTGGAGCTTTACATTGTGCCTCATTCCTTCGTTATTGAGATTTGCCAAGGCGCTACCTTTGATGCGGGGTCGTTTATCGGCGCAGTTGTCTGTTTGTTTATCTCGGCGATCTGGAGTTATGCCTCGCTGCTCCAAGAGCAGTCTGACGAGCTTGTGTAGGAGGAAACATGAGCTATCTCATCATCGAGCTTGAGACGCAGCTGCTTAAGACCGGAAAGACCAGTGCTGATCTGATTCGAGCGACGGGGCATACTCCGGCTAATATTTCAAAGCTTAGAAACGGAAAGATAAAAGCTATTCGCCTAAAGACGCTCCTCGATATCTGTGATGAGCTTGATTGTCAACCGGGAGATATTATTCAGCGCGTGAGCGAGAAAGAGCTTGAGGAGCTTATTGTCGAGCGTGCAAAAAACGTTGTGAGGCAGATGCGGGACGGCGGAGGCAACGAGGCGTCGCTTCCGACATCAGTCTTTGCTGTCGATTTGAGCGACGAGTAGCTTAAGGCGAACAACTAAAACGAAATATCAGCGTGAAGGGACCCGTGTCTAACACGGGTTCTTTCTTTTAGATTATCTTGACAAATATGAGTTATCGAAAAACAATAACAACTATGGAAAACAATAAAGTAAAGAAGGAACGATATGAGCGGTTTTGCTATCAAGCGGAACGGGAGGCCAATGAACGCATCAACGATAAGGCTATCAAGGGTGTCAAAGCGCTACGGGAAACGGCGCGTTTTGCATGACGTTTCCTTCGAGGTGGATCAGTCTGAGCTTTGCGCCCTTGTTGGTGCAAACGGGGCGGGCAAAAGCACGCTTATTAAAATAGTGCTGGGCCTCTGTGAGCCATCGTCGGGGAGCGTGGAGCTCTTTGGAGGCAAGTCGAAAAAAGAGCTGAGCCTGATGCGGACGCGTGTCGGCTATGTGCCAGATTCTTGCGGAGCATACCAATCTCTCAGTGCGGCTGAGAATCTTCGGATCCGATGTGCGGAATGGGGGCTCGATGAGAAACGTGAGGTTCCTCGCGTCTTGGGCCTGGTCGGGCTGGACGTCGATGAGAAAAAGAGCGTGAGCAGTTTTTCTCTGGGAATGAAACGGCGACTGGATATAGCTACGGCTTTATTGGGCGACACCGACGTACTAATTTTCGATGAGCCGGCAAATGGATTGGATCCGTTGGGCATCGAGAGTATATGGGCCCTTATCGGTCGATTGAATCGAGAGCAGGGTAAGACCATGCTCATCTCTAGTCATGATTTGGATGAGTTGGCATCGGTAGCAACAAGTTGCGTGTTTCTTCATGACGGTGAACTGCTGAAAAAGGAATCGATGGATGTCATAAGGGATGAGGCGTCGTCCCTAAAAGAGTATTACAGGCGCTTGATGAAGGCGGTCTCGCTATGAAGCGGGCGATCCATCCCATAAAGGCAGATATGATGCGTTTGCACAGGATGTTTCCGGCGAAGTTTGGTCTTGCGCTTATGCTGGCGTTCGGCCTTCTCTTCGGTGTCTTTCTAAAAAGCGGAACAACGTTGCTCGCCTTTGGCAATAGCGTTTTTGGGGAGGATATTGGATTCTTTTGGAATGTAATCGACTCTTCTGCGCCTGATGAGTCCCTTGTGCGCAGTGCTTTTGCCGGCACCTCTCTGTTCGTTCCGCTCATCGTTTGCCTGGCGATTTTACAGGAGCGCGGCTATGAAGAGGGATGCCGAATTTCTTCAGCAAGAGGTCTTGCCCGCTTTAACGGGGCTCTGGCACATGTACTTTCGTCTGCTTTAATAATCGGCACAGCATATAGTGCACTTTGCCTTCTTCTGTTTGCAATAGCGATAACACGTGGAGGGCAAAACTATGCCCATAGCATGCTGGCTGCATTTTTGCCCGCAATGATGATTAACGCCGTATTGGTGATATCGATTGCGTTGGAGACGGTGACCATCTATCGGATTACAAGCAGCGCCGTATTGAGCGGGGCTGTGGTAATAATCGGATTTGTCATGAGCTTGACGCTCTACGGAGCTTACCTTCAGACGCCCATACCGTCCTTGCGATGGATCTTCTTTCTTCCGGGGCCGTACCTTGGAGTCGGATGTGCCCTTGGGTATAGCGATATGGGCCAGCTGACGCTTCTGGGATATGGCGTGGCGGCCAGCTGTCTATCGGTTTTGGTTTACGCTCTCGTGAGCTTTCATACTGGGGGTGTGCCCAATGGCTCATCAGATTAAAAGATTCCTCCATTCAGAATGGAAGCGTGTGATCAAATGGACGTACGCCTTAATCCTGGTAATTTATGCGTGCATGGTGGTATTGCAGCTTAATTCTTTCCCGATGTGGTTCTGTAGCCTCCGTGAGAACAGTTTCTTGGGCTTTTTCCCAGACCCGACGCTTCCGCTATCGGCGGAGGATGTCCTTCTATTTGGTAATGCAGAGGTTTTTCGTGGTCTGCTGTTCAACGTAGCCCCGTTGGCCCATGCATTGTTCTTTCCGTTCATCGCGGCTTGCATTGCGCCGCGCTTTGTCAGTTCGGGCTTTGTCGAGGAACCGTGGGGGTTGTCGGAGGCTCGGGGAGGGAAGCGTGTGTGCGCTATCGTTGCGCGAGCGATGCTGTCTTCTTTCGCCCTTTTGGGCGCGTTTATCCTGACGAGTGTCGTTTTGTACTGTCTTAACTGCGCGATCGTTTTGGATGCTCAGCAGTATTTCAACCTGCATGTATTTTGCTATCGACTTGTTCTTGCTGCCGCCGCCTGCCTTGCATACGTAGTTTCTTGCGTAATCGTTGTTTCCTATTTTGGGTCCGGCTTCGGTCCGATTGGCATGCTGTTGCTTG
>USCJ01000060.1 GCA_900553215.1 uncultured Collinsella sp. | reverse complement strand
CAACGATGCGGCGCGTCACGCGGCGCCAGCTGCCGTGTGCGAGCAACGTGCGACGGCGCACGTCGGGCTCGATAAAATGGGCTCCAGAGGTTTTGTCATTGCGCTTGGGGGTCGTGAACAAGGCGGCCATGGTTACTCCCATCCTCATAGGGCCTATGCGATTACGCCCAGCATATCTGCAGGATGTAGCCGGCGGTAGTGCCGTTTGGAGGGCAAAATGTCCAAAACTTGGGAAGCAATATATCGCGCGTCCGTGCGATGCCTGACTTTAAAAGAAAAGCGCGGAGCCGCTCGATGCGACTCCGCGCTTTGGTGTTTGGTATTGTGAATCTTGCCCTTACGCTACAAAGAAGTAGACGAGGAAGGCGAGGGCTGCAATCCACATGAGCGGCTTGATCTTGGAGGCCTCGCCCTTAAAGAGCGCGACGACCACGTAGGCGATAAAGCCCAGGCCAATGCCGGCAGAGATGGAGTAGGTGAAGGGCACGCCGGCGACGATCATAAACGCCGGGAAACCCTCGGAGACATCGGACCAGTCGATTTCGGAGGCCTCGCTCATCATGAGGTAGCCGACGTAGACCAGGGCACCGCAGGTGGCGGCACTGGAAACGATGGTGACGATGGGGGAGAAGAACGCGGCGAGAATGAACAGCACGCCGGTGGTGATGGAGGTGAGGCCCGTGCGGCCACCGTCGGCAGCGCCAGAGGTGGACTCGACGAAGGTGGTGATGGAGGAGACGCCCATAAAGCCACCGGCAGCGGCGGCCACGGAGTCAACGACCAAGATGGGGCGGATGTCCTCGACATTGCCGTCCTCGGTCAGGAACTCGCCCTGCTTGGCGACGGCCATGGCGGTGCCCATGGTGTCAAAGAAGTCGCTCATGAGCAGCGAGAAGGCAACGACGAGCAGCATCGGGTCGGTCAGAACCTTCACGATGGCCATGTTGCCATCAGCGGTGCTGGCAAACGGGGCGCCAAAGGTCGAGAAGTCGAGCGGTGCGATGAGGCCCTCGGGCGCATGGGTGACGCCCAGCGGGATACCGGCGATAACGGCGACGATGATGCCGATGAGCAGCGAGCCCGGCACGTTGCGGGAAGCCAGGGCAACCGTCACGACGATGGAGATGATGCCGACGATAAAGGTGGGGGAGGTGATGTCGCCCAAGCCGACGAGCGTACCGGCGCCAGCGGTGATGATGCCGGCGTCGCACAGGCCGATCATGGCGATAAACAGGCCCAGACCCACCGAGATGGCGTGGCGCAGGACCACGGGGATGGCATCCATGATGGCCTCGCGCAGGCCGCAAAGGACGAGCAGCAAGATGACGATACCTTCGAGGAAGATAACGCTCATGGCCACGTGCCAGTCGCCGCCGCACATGGTGGTGGCGATGCCCGCGATCATGGCGTTGATGCCCAGGCCCGACGCGCAGGCGAGCGGGCGGTTTGCGAAGATGCCCATGCAGATGGTCATGATGCCGGCGCCCAGGCAGGTGGCGCAGGCGAGCGCTCCCGCATCGATGCCAGCGCCCGAGAGCACCGCGGGGTTGACGGCGATGATGTAGGCCATCGCCAGGAATGTTGTCAGTCCAGCGCGAAGTTCGGTCCCGATTGTGGACTTGCGCTCACTGACGTGAAATAGTTCGTCCATGCATACCCTTTCCTTGTTCGGCCCCGAGTTTAGGCCGATTGACACGAACCCACCCACTATATCGCCTTTGTGAAGTTGGTGTTCCTCACATGTTGATGTTCGGCGGTTTGTAACGGACGGGCGGTATCTTTCGCATGAAATTGTGTAGGTACCGTATACTTAAGCGGTTACAACGACCCCTATGGAGGAACGTATGATTAAAGAGCTTTGCCACGACGAGGCTATCCTGTCCCAGCGTTGCGAGGTTGCGACCGTCGAGGACGAGTCGGTTGCTCAGGACCTGATCGATACCATCAAGTCGCTCGACGATGCCGGCTGCCTTGCCGCTAACCAGATTGGCGTTACCAAGAAGGTTTGCGTCTACCTGGACGACGCCGGCGAGCCCCACGTGCTCTACAACCCCCGTCTGGTGTTTGGCCTGGGCGCCAGCAAGATGGAGGAGAGCTGCCTGACGCACGAGGAGGTCACCAAATCCACGCGCTATATCAAGTGCAAGGTCGCCTTTGACCAGATCGTCGACGGCAAGATGAAGGAGTGCCGCCGCGATTACGCAGGCTTTGAGGCTCAGATGATCCAGCACATGATCGATCACTGTCTTGGAAAGTTGGTCTAAGGGGACCAAAGCACCGCACCTCGTCGTTTTTAGTCCGGGTATGACATTGTTGTCATGTCCGGACTTTTTTGTTTAGCGCTCCTTTGTTTGGTGACAATGACCTTAGTAAGAACATTGAGCTAGGAGGCGCTATGTGCACGAGCATTCGATTTACCGATAATTCCGGCCACATGTATCTGGGCCGCAACCTCGACTGGAGCTTTGGATACGGCGAGCAGGTTCGCGTGGTGCCCCGCGGGTTCCACATCCCGTACTCGTTTATCGACGATGCGACGGCGGCGCATGCGGTAATCGGTATGTGTATCGATTACAAGAACTATCCCATGTTTTTCGATTGCGGCAACGATGCGGGCCTGGCTGTGGCGGGGCTCAACTTTCCCGGCTATGCCGAGTATGCCGAGGGGCCGGTTGATGGCAAGACCAATATCGCGGCCTACGAGTTTCCCCTGTGGGTGGCGGCGACGTTCTCGACGGTCGACGAGGCCGAGGCTGCACTGCGCGATACGGTGATTGTCGCCAAATCTGCCGGAGAGGGGCTGGGCGTGTCGCTGCTCCATTGGATTATCGGCGACAGCCAGCGCAGTATCGTGGTCGAGATGATGGCCGACGGCCTGCATGTATACGACGACCCGGTCGATACCCTTGCCAACCAGCCGACTTTCCCGTGGCATATGGAAAACCTGCGCACCTATATCACCGCCACCAGCGATTTTCCGCAGACGGCGACATGGCGCGCCGCCGAGCTCAAGCCTTATGGCGCTGGTGCCGGCATGCGCGGTATTCCGGGCGACTGCTATTCGCCGAGCCGTTTTGTAAAGGCGGCCTACCTCAATGCCAATTACCCGCAAAAGGGCAGCGAGGCCGAAAACGTCGTCCGCATGTTCCGTTCGCTCGAGGGCGTGGCGATGATCGAGGGAGCGTCCAAGATGGGCGACGGCAAGTTCGAGAAGACCATCTACACCGGATGCTTTAGCGCGCGTACGGGCAATTATTACTACGCGACCTACGATGACCCATCGATTCGCTACGTGAGCCTGATGGATGCCGAGGGCGCGAGCCCCGATAGGCTCGTGGGTCCCGAGCCGCGTCGTTCGTAGCCCATAGCTTTACTGCAATGCAAAATGGCCCTGCATCTCCTGTGAGGTGCAGGGCCGCTGCGACCTGGGCTTTATCCCGCATGCGCCCCGAGAAAATGTCCCTTAAGCGCGTGCTGCCTGGGCGATACCGGCCTTGGTGCTTGCGCGTTTGCCGGCGAGTTCGCAAAAGACCGCGCCGCCGATGATGAGCGCGGCGCCCATGAGGCGGATTGGCGTCATGGTCTCGCCCAAAAGGACGGCGGAGAACACGACTGCCGAAAGCGGCTCGAGGTAGCCGACAACCGCGACGGTCTGCACGGGCAGCTTGGCGACGGCGCTAAAGTAAAGCAGGCAGCCGATGCCGGTGTTGACGACGCCGAGCATGGCGACGGCGCGCCAATCGATGCCGGCGGCAATGCTGGGGGAGAGGAACGAGGGGACGCCCTGCGTGAGGAGCGTAAGGACCAGCGCGGTCATAAAGGCGGCGCTCACCTGGAGCGCGGAGTTTTCGAGGCCTTCGACGTGTGGCGCACCCTTGCTAGCGATGACCATCAACGCGTAGCAGAAGGCCGAGGCGATGCCGCAAGCGATACCCGCAATGGGCATATTGCCGCCTAGACCTTGTGCCGCAATGAGAAAGGCGCCGCAGGCAACGGCGATAAACCCGGCGATTTTGCCGCCGGTCAGCTTTTCGCCAAAAATGAGCGGGGAGAGGGGCATAACGATGATGGGGCCGCAGCAATACAACAGCGAGGAGATGCCAACACCGATCGTCTGATAGGCGCGGAACAGGAAAATCCAGCTGGCGCCCAGCGCGGCGCCCGAGACGATGAGCGCTGCGGCCTCACGGGGGCGAGACGGAGCCTGCAGGTTATGGCGCTTGGTTATGAAGAGGATGGCGGCAAGGGTGAGAGCGCCCAAAAACGTGCGCAGGAGCACGATATCGGAGCTCGGCAGCGCGATGGCAGCGGCGATGATGCCATTGGAGCCAAACAATAGCAATGCTGCTAAGTACGTAAACAGTCCGTTGTTCATGCGCTGACATCCCCTCTATATCCGAACATGTTCACTATGGGTGAACTGGCTTTAGAAGAAAAGCGAATATAATGCATGGAAAACATGACAAAAACTCATGCAAGGGTGGGGGCGTGCCGTGGAGACCAATATCCAAAAGATGCAAGTGCTGCTCGAGACGGTGCGTGCCGGCAGCTTTACGCGTGCTGCAGAGCGGTTGAGCTATTCGCAGTCGGGCGTGAGCCGCATGGTGGGCGACCTTGAGGCAGACTGGGGTTTTAAGGTGCTTGATCGCAGCCGCGAGGGCGTGGTGCTTTCTGCCGACGGGCGGCAGGTCATGCCGGCAGTCGAGGCGTTATGCGAAGAGTTTGGCCGCCTGCAGCGACGCGTGGACGAGATGCGAGGGCTCATGCGCGGCAAAATCTGCATCGGTACGTTTTCGAGCGTGGCGACCCACGTGCTGCCGCCGGTGATCGCGCGTTTTCGCGCCGATTATCCAGACGTCGATTACGAGTTACTGATGGGCGACTATTCAGAGATTGAACAATGGGTGGCGCAGGGCCGCTGCGATCTGGGCTTTATCCCGCATGAGCCCCGAGAAAATGGCATGACATCGCGATCTTTGGTGCGCGACGAGTTGATGGCGGTGGTGCCGACAGACTCTCTGCTTGCTAGTGAGGGGGCCGTCTCGCTTGCCGACTTGGCCAACGAGCAGTTTATTCTGCTGGAACGCGGCACCGATGACGAGATTACGCCGCTGTTCCGTCGGGCGGGGCTGGCGGTGCGCTCAAAACTGTCGACCTGGGATGACTATGCGATTATGGCCATGGTCGAGGACGGCTTGGGCGTGAGCATCCTTCCGGCGCTCATCTTGCGGCGCTGCCAGTTCAATGTCGCCATTCGTCCGCTCGAGGGACGTCCCCATCGGCAGATTAACGCCATATATCGAACGGCCGACGTTTCGCTTGCCGCTGCTCGATTCCTTGAATACCTCTAAACGCGTGCACGTCATTGTCCGCTTTGGGCAAATCTCGGAGTTCGGTACGTTTTCTTATGAAATTGAACTTTCGAATGAGGTACGGCGCTATACTGCTTGCTAAATTGAACCTTGGTTCAATTCGTGTCCTATAAATTGAACTTTGCCAGCAAGGAGGTTCCTGTGGCTCAAGAGACGTTTAGCGATCGCCTGCGACAGACTATGTCCGATCGCGACGTTCGCCAGTCGGACGTGATCCGCGCATCGGAGATGCTCGGCAAAAAACTCGGCAAGAGTCAGATGAGCCAATATGTGAGCGGCAAGACGATCCCGCGGCGTGATGTGGCAGAGCTGCTCGCCCGTATTTTGGAGGTCGATGTTACCTGGCTGCTCGCCGGTGACGCCGATCAAGGCGAGACGTCATCGCCCCGCAACGTTTCCAAGCCCGAACTCAATCCCTCAGCCCAAATTGCAAGGAGCGTCCCCATGCGTACTTTTTCTAAATCCACCAAACTCGACAACGTCCTCTACGACGTCCGCGGCCCCGTCGTCGACGAGGCCGCCCGTATGGAGGACGAGGGCGAGCGTATTCTCAAGCTCAACATCGGCAACCCCGCGCCCTTTGGTTTCCGCACGCCCGATGAGGTCATTAAGGATATGCGCCAGCAGCTGCCCGACTGCGAAGGCTATTCCAACTCGCGCGGCCTGTTCTCCGCGCGCAAGGCGATCATGCAGTACTCGCAGATCAAGGGCCTGCCCAATGTTCAGATGGAGCACATCTACACGGGCAACGGCGTGTCCGAGCTCATCCAGCTTTCGATGAACGCGCTGCTCGATAACGGTGACGAGATTCTGATTCCCAGCCCCGATTATCCGCTGTGGACGGCGTGCGCAACCCTTGCCGGTGGACATCCCGTGCACTATCTGTGCGACGAGCAGGCCGATTGGTATCCCGACCTGGCCGATATGGAGTCCAAGATCACGAGCGCGACCAAAGCCCTCGTCATCATCAACCCCAACAACCCCACGGGTTCCGTCTATCCGCGCGAGGTGCTCGAGGGCATCGTCGAGGTTGCACGCAGGCATCAGCTGATGATCTTTGCTGATGAGATCTACGACCGCCTGTGCATGGACGGCTACGAGCACGTCTCGATTGCCTCGCTCGCTCCCGACCTGCCCTGCGTCACCTTTAGCGGCCTTTCCAAGTCGCACATGATTGCGGGCTATCGTATTGGCTGGATGGTGCTTTCGGGCAACCAGCGCTGCATGAGCGACTTCATCATGGGCGTCAACATGCTCTCCAACATGCGCCTGTGCTCCAACGTGCCGGCTCAGTCAATCGTCCAGACGGCACTCGGTGGACACCAGTCCGTCAACGACTACATCCGTCCCGGCGGCCGTGTCTACGAGCAGCGCAACTTTGTGTATGAGGCGCTCAACAAGATTGACGGCATCTCGGTGGTCAAGCCGCGTGCGGCGTTCTATATCTTCCCCAAGATGGATGTCAAGAAATTCAACATCACCGATGACGAACAGTTCGCCCTTGACCTGCTGCACGAGAAGAAGATCCTGATCACCCGCGGCGGCGGCTTTAACTGGGCCGAGCCCGACCACTTCCGCATCGTGTACCTGCCGCGCATGGAAGTGCTCAAAGAGTCGCTCGAGGATCTCGCCGACTTCTTCGATCATTACCGCCAGAGCTAGTGGGATAGAAGCTCCGCACTATGAAAAGCTCCCTGCAGTTGTTTTGCTGCAGGGAGCTTTCTTGAATCGGCGGAACTATATAACGATTCCGCAACAGTGGTCGATTTCGTGTTGGATGATCTCGGCGGTGTAGCCCGAGAAGTTCTTGATGCGGTGGACGAAGTTCTCGTCCAAATACTCCACCTTAATGCGACGGTAGCGGGTACAGGGGCGCTCGCCGATCAACGAGAGGCATCCTTCGCTCGTCTGATAGGCATTGACCTGCTCAAGAATTTGAGGGTTGTACATCAGCAGCGTCCTGTTGCCGTCCTTTACGCAGATGATGCGCTTGCGCACGCCGATCATGTTGGCGGCGAGCCCCACGCACTCGTGCTCATGCTCAAAGAGCGTATCCAGGAGGTCCTGCCCGGTCGCGGCATCATCGGGCCCTGCGTCTTCGGAGGGCAGGCGCAAAAAGAACTCGGATTTCATGATGGGCTTAATCATGGCGGGCTCCTCATGTCTTATGCTTTCGTGGACTTTAAATAATAGCGCGGAAGGAAAGCTGTGCGTCCG
>USCJ01000059.1 GCA_900553215.1 uncultured Collinsella sp. | reverse complement strand
TTCAAGGACGATACGACCCTGCAATCCATCGATATCTCCACGTGGAACATGGTCTCGGCGAACCGCTACGCTACGAAGAATAACTATGTAACGGTACGCAGGACGTGGCCTGCACCTACGAACATGCTACAAGGCACCACGGCGCTCAAGCGCATCGTAGCGGGTAATCAGATCTATCTGGTTGGATCGGGTCTTTATAAAGAACTGGATTCGGCTGGCACAGAACAAGGCCTTTGGGCTACGGGAGAGTTCAGTCATGACAATGAGTACCTTTCAGATGATACTCTTTGGTTCGACACGACCGATCATCTGTTCCTGAACGATACGAGTGCCCGTTATTGCAGAAATGCAAGCGCATCGGGTCGTACGTTGGGTACGCTCGTATGGACCTATGTCCCAGGTAAGGGTAAGCTGTTCGCGGAGAACGCTGAAGCGTCGTGGATCTCAGTAAGCCAAGATACGAAGATCTCTGATACCACCACGCTCAAGGCTGGCACCTTGTATATCGGTTGTCGTCCCACGGCGACCAATAAGAAGCTTCCCGCTATTGACTTCGTTCCGTGGTATAACTACGCAGCCGATGTTATTGACGTGCGCACGTTCGGTGGCTTAGAACCCGCCAGCGTATCTAACTGGTTCAACGGTAGTCCCTATTCGTACTATCAGCACTTCGAGGATGGCTACTACTATCCCGCGCAGACCGGCATCGATTTTTACCATCACTACAAGGAGGACATCGCCCTCTTTGCCGAGATGGGCTTTAAGACCTTCCGCATGAGCCTGGCCTGGACCCGCATCTTCCCCAACGGCGACGAGGCCGAGCCCAACGAGGCTGGCCTGGCCTTCTACGAGGACGTGTTCCGCGAGTGCCAGAAGCACGGCATCGAGCCGCTCGTGACCATCACGCACTTCGACTGCCCGATCCACCTCATCAAGGAGTACGGCGGCTGGCGCAATCGCAAGCTCATCGACTTCTACAAGAACCTCGCGACCACGATCTTCACTCGCTACAAGGGCCTGGTGAAGTACTGGCTCACCTTCAACGAGATCAATATGATTCTGCACCTGCCGTTTATGGGTGCCGGCCTTGTTTTTGAGGAGGGCGAGAACAAGGAGGCTGTCGAGTACCTGGCCGCCCACAACGAGCTCGTCGCCAGCGCTTGGGCCACCAAGATCGCCCACGAGATCGACCCCGAGGTCAAGATCGGCTGCATGCTCGCTGCCGGCACCTACTACCCTTACAGCTGCCGTCCGGGCGATGTGCGCCAGGCGCAGCTCGACAACCAGGACAACTACTTCTTTGTCGACGTCCAGAGCCGCGGCTACTACCCGGCCTATGCCGTCAAGAAGCTCGAGCGTCTGGGCATCGACGTCGGCATGACTGACGAGGACCGCGAGATCCTGGCCGAAAACACCGTCGACTTCATCAGCTTTAGCTACTACTCCACCCGCTGCTCCGCCGGTGCCGATAACCCCGATGTCGAGAAGACCAAGGGCAACGCCTTCGCCGGTGCCAAGAACCCCTACCTGCAGCAGAGCCAGTGGGGCTGGGCCATCGATCCGCTAGGCTTCCGCATTACCCTCAACGACCTGTACGACCGCTATCAGAAGCCTCTGTTTGTGGTCGAGAACGGTCTGGGCGCCAAGGATGTTGTCGAGGAGGACGGCTCCATCAACGACGACTACCGTATCGATTACCTGCGCCAGCACATCGCCGCGATGCGCGACGCGGTGACCGAGGACGGCGTCGACCTGCTGGGTTACACCACCTGGGGTCCGATCGACCTGGTCTCGGCCGGCACGGGCGAGATGTCCAAGCGCTACGGCTTCATCTACGTGGACCGCGACGACGCGGGCAACGGCACCCTCAAGCGTTTCAAGAAGAAGAGCTTTGATTGGTATAAGAAGGTAATCGCCACCAACGGCGAAGACCTGGCCTAAGGGCACTGAGGCACTCAACCTTGGGGCTCCAACCCTCCTCGCGTACCTGAAGTACGCTTCGTCGGGCTTGTCGCTCCCAATCTTGAGCACCTCATGCCCTTAGGAGGTGGACCTGACCGCCGCATTTCGAAAGTTATGCTTTATAGCTTCCTAACCAAGGCGCCCGGCGAGCAGTTTATGCCCGCCGGGCGCTTTGTTAAAAGAAGTGAAAGAAAGCAAAAGAAGTTAAAACTTGCAAAAGAAGTTAAAACTTGCAAAACTAGTGAAAGCAGGATAGAGCTGACGGGGGAGTGTTCCATGGATGTGCCCATTAATCCGTTTACGCCGACATTTGGCATCGTCCCGCCAATTATGGCCGGCCGCACGTATCTTATTGATGATGTTGTGCGAGCGCTCGACCGCGGACCCGGCGATCCCAACTTGGCAACAATCTATGTTGGCGCACGAGGAACAGGTAAAACGGCCCTGCTCTCATACCTTAGCTCCGAGGCGCAAAGGCATGGTTGGATTTCGGTCGGCGTGGCTGCTGCTCCTGGAATGTTGGAAGACATTTACGAGCAAACGCGTGAAGTTGCGGCTGAATATATCGATAGCGGCTTAAATCCTAGGCTCAGAGGTTTGAGTGTGGGCCAGCTATTTAGCGTGGAATGGGAGCCGGAGCAGGCACCTTCGGCAAACTGGCGCACGCGGATGACTCGCCTTATAAAAGCTTTGGACAAATATGACATCGGTTTGCTGTTCACGATCGATGAGGTGTCGGCTTCGTTCGATGAAATGATTAGTTTTGCCTCTACGTACCAGATGTTTGTGCGCGAAGGCCGACGTGTGGGAGTGCTGATGGCGGGGCTGCCGCATCAGGTGTCAATGCTGCTGCGCAACCAGTCCGTTTCATTTTTGCGTCGATCAGTTCAGCACCACTTGGGGAATATTAGCGACAAGGAAATTGCCGTTGCATTGAAGGAGACCATCGAGGGCGGTGGCAGGCGCGTGAGTGCTGACGGCCTTCAGAAGATGGTAGATGCCATCGGCGGTTTTCCGTTTCTTATGCAGCTCGTCGGTTTCCGCTCTTGGGATATACGGCCTCAGGCAGAAGAGATAACCGTCCAAGATGCTGCAAGGGGCATTGCGCTTGCGCGTTCTGACATGGAGCAGCGCGTGTTGGCGCCGACGTATTACGAACTGTCCGAAGGCGATAAAGCGTTCTTGGAGGCAATGCTTGCAGACGGGGGCGAGAGCAAGATTGCGGACGTTGCAGAGCGAATGGGCGTAAAGAGCAATTATGCGTCGCAATACCGCGCTCGCCTGATTGAGCAAGGGATTATTGGTGAGCGCGGCCGAGGAAGGGTTGGCTTTGACCTTCCGTATTTTAAGGAATACCTAGAGGAGACCCTCGCTGTCGATTAGTCATTGGGGGACGTTCTTGTTTGACTGGTCGTTTAAGAATGTCCCCAATGACT
The DNA here is from genome assembly GCA_900553215.1 of uncultured Collinsella sp. Taxonomy (GTDB): domain Bacteria; phylum Actinomycetota; class Coriobacteriia; order Coriobacteriales; family Coriobacteriaceae; genus Collinsella. The sequence continues at coordinate 4,347 of USCJ01000059.1, read as the reverse complement.
ACTTGCCTAATTATCACCATTGTTTACCAGCGCGTTTAACCGAATTTACAGTTACCAATTAACCAAATATCAATTCTTTAGTTAACCATATTTACGCATTTCAATTAACGAAACAGATTAAACATGTACTGTTTGAGTTGGTACTTGGGAAATCTCTCGCTGGGCAATCCGTTGCTACGGCTGAGGCCTCTTCGTCGAACCGATACCCCCGGCGAGCAGCTTATGCCCGCCGGGCGCCTTGCCGTCTGCGGATTTTGGGACATGCGGCCCGATTTTTGGGCCCATCTGTCGGTACACTAAAGGCACTATGGGTACCCGCGAGCGACATATCGGTCACGCGGCCGCCCGATCCGCACCCGCGGCGGATCCCAGGGGCGGCAAGCTCTTTGCCATGCCGCGATTCCTTGTTGGCATATCGCATCGTGTATACCGCCGCCGCGTCTTTGCTATCGCCGGCGCCATCACCGCGCTGTTCCTTATGCTTTTAGCGGTCTTGCCGGCGCTGTTCGCCTCGGACCCCAAGCTTTCCAACACCGTGCCCGTCTATGGTGAGGTGTCCAAAGAGGTCGCGGACGAGCTTGCCCATACGAGCTCCTTTCCGCTACTTGTCGCCGCAGTCACGTTTTCAATCTGGGGCGTTCTCGCTTACCTGCGCTGCCTGGACTATATGTTGCGCCGCCGCCTTGTTGCTATCGCTGCCATCTGCCCCCTGTGGATGATCGAGGTCATCTTTAAGTACAACTCATTCACGCCAACTTACGCCACGCTGCTTTGGTACCTGTACTACGTGCCCATGACGCTCATCCCGCTGCTCTTTCAGCTATGCGGCATGCGCCTCGTGGGCGTGGAGCAACATCGCGCGGGCCGCCGCTACCGCACGGCCTTGTGGATTGCGGCAGCCCTGCTTATCGCGTTTGTGCTCACCAACGATGCGCACCGGCAGATATTCCACTTTGACCGCGCAAGCGAAACCTGGAGCAACGACTACACGTATGGCTGGGGTTACTTTGTCTTTCTGGCGTGGACGGCTTTTAACGTCGTTGCCTTTTTTGTCCTGGTGGGACGGTCCTCGTCTTATAGAATCCAGCGCTTTTCAGGCACGGCAGCACTCGTGTTGCTGGGCGGCGCGTTCTTTGCCGCTTCGTATGCCCTGCGTGTGCCCTGGGCGTGGAAACTCAACTTTTCGCTGGTCTATTGCGTGCTGTGCGTGGTAACACTCGAGATTTGCCTCGATTGTGGCGTTATCCCGTCGTATCACGATATCGCCGGCATCTTCGATACCCTGCCGCTCGATCTCAAGGTTCTGACGCGCGACTTGCAGGTGGCATATGCCACGCCGATGTCGGGACCAATCACGCCAGATGTGCGCGAAGAGCTTCGTGCGCAGGAGTACGGGCGTGCCCACGCCTTTACCGTGGCGTCTGCCCCCGATGTGATGTATCGAGCTTTTCCGCTGCTGGGCGGGTCGGCTCTCCTTGCCCAGGAGGTCTCGGAACTCAACGAGCTCAATCGCGAGCTGGCGTATCGGCGTATGGAACTGCAACGTCAAAACGAACTGCTCGCGGCCGACTATGACCTTAAGGCGCATTTGGCAGACCAGGAGGCCGAGGCGCTGCTGGTTCAAGATGTGGACCGGGCGCTTGCCCGCGCGCTCGATGAGATGTACAGCCTGCTGAGCTCGCTGCCTCCGCTTACCGACGAGGCATCCTCGCATGAGCGTTACCGCATGCTGCAGTGCGTCAAAATGCTCGTTGCCTATTGCAAGCGCAAAGGGTCGCTCACGTTGGCGCAACACGAGGAGAGCGGCTTTGACCGCGACCGTATTCAGCTGATTGCCAACGAGCTCGCAAGCGATCTGCGCACCATCGATGTCGACTGCGCCTCGATTGTCGCCATACGCCGCCCACTGCACGCCAGTACGGTAAGCGCCCTGTACGACTGCGTGTATGACTTTGCGTTTTTTGCCTACACCACCGACCATCCGGCGCTTATGTATCACTTGGGCGACCATGACCGGTGCAGTGTCGAGCTGCGCGCCACGCTTTTTTCCAACGATGAGGACGATCTTTCGCGAACACCCGCCGCCTACGAGCTCGAGGTCGCGCTGCAGGGGCGAAACGTGGCGTATCGTCTTGAGGGCGAGCCCGGTCAGCTGCGCATGATCGTCTTGATGCCGCGGACGGGTGAGTGACCATGCAGATTCCGCTTATCCTTCCTCAGATTGTCGCGCTCGACGTCGTCTTTGCCCTAGCGGCATGCCTGCAGACCATTCACGTTCCGCTCATCGCGTCGCGGCGCTCGTCCTATAACCGCAAGGTGATTTGCGCCTACGAGGCGAGCCTTGTGCTTCACCTGATGATTTCGGCGCTCATCTTATTCGCGTCGTCTGGCTCGTATCTGGTGGCGCCGCTTGACGTTTGCGCCAGGGCAATGGGCGGAGTGCTGTGGCTCAATGCCGCGATCTTTGCCTATGGCGTGGTCCTTATGGTGCACTATCGTCGCCCTGTCATGCTGGCCGAGCTGTTGCTTGTTGTCGCCGTTACACCGCCGGTGGTTTTTGCCATGGGCTCGGCGTGGGCCGTTGTCCTTATCGCAGAGGGAGCGTTCTTCCTGTTCCGCTCCATCGCGGCGCTTTTGATGGACGTCCGTAACCGCCAGGAGGACATCACCGCGTTCTCGACGATTGAAACCATCAACGTGATTCCCGTGGGCATTCTGTATCTAGACCCGAGGGGCCATCCGCTGCTCATGAACCGCTGCATGCGCAAAAACCTGGTGGAGCTTCATATGCCCACCGACCTAGGCGATATGAGCGGTACATGGAACGACCTGCGCAAACTCAGTATGCAAATGCCCGAAAGCAGCCAGAGCCGCGTGCGCATCAATTTAGACCGCTTTGGTGAGGCGTGCGTTGTGGTCGAGGTTTCTCCCGCCGAGATTCGCCTGTTTGTGTGCGATGACGTTATGGTCTCGGGCCGTTCGTTCGAGCGCATAATCGGTCTGGATGTGACAGAGTATGCGCATGCGCATGACCGCCTGGCGCAGGCCAACCACCTGCTTGAGCTTGTGGGCAAAGAGCTCCAGGCTCAGATCGAAGAAGTCAAAAAAGTTGCCGACAACGCGGCTTATCTGCGCATGCGTGCCCGCGTTCACGATGTGATCGGCCAGCGCCTGTCTATCCTCCATCGCTATCTGGAGGAGGGGCGTTTGGACGACGAGTCGCTCGAGCAGATTGACCCGTTGCTGCGCTCAATCGCCGCCGATCTGCGCCGTGGCGGTGCCGGCGAGCCTTCGGAGCAGCTGGGCGATATCGTCCACGCCTTCGGCCTGGTGAGCGTGCAGATCGATGTCGAGGGTACACTGCCCCAGGATGCACGTGTCGCCGCAGCATTCTTGCAGATTATCCGCGAAGCCTCGACCAATGCTACCAAGCATGCGCAGGCACATCAGGTCCACGTGCGCCTGTGGCAGGAGGGGACGGATGCTGGTGCCGTCGCGCACATGACTATTTCTAACGACGGGTCCCCAGCCCCCGTATCGTATCGCGAAGGAACGGGTATCCCAGTTATGAGGCGTGTCGCGCAAGATCTGGGCGGCAGCTTGGAAGTCCGCCCCGCCCCGCCCTTTACGCTTGCGGTATCCATTCCGCTGCACTCCAACGCCACGGTCCAAAGGAGAAGCTCATGATCCGCGTGCTCATCGTCGAAGACCAGGCCATCTTGCGCGAGAGTCTCGCACGCTCCGTTGGCGACCAGTCCGATATGACCGTTGTCGCCGCGATAGCCGATGCTTCCGAAGCCCTCGATGTCGTGCTCAAGGAGCGCCCGGACATGATACTGATGGACGTGTGCACCGAGCACGATTCCAATGGCATCGTGGCGGCAGCGCGTATTAAAGAGGAACTGCCCGAGTGCCGTGTCATCATTATGACGGGTATGCCCGAGATCACCTTTGTCGATCAGGCGCGCGAGGCGGGCGTCGATAGCTTTGTGTACAAGAATGTCGGTATCGACGAGCTGTTTGGCGTGATGCGCTCCACGCTGGCGGGCTACTGCACGTTTCCCAAACCGCCCGAGAGCATTTTCTCGGGCACGGCGGCCCTCGATGATGTTGAGCTGTCGATTTTGCGCCTTGCCTGCGAGGGCAAGAGTCGTCGCGAGATCGCGGCCGAGCTGTTTATGAGCGAGGGCACCGTCAAGCGCCGCATCTCGGAGATTCTGAGCAAGACCGGCTACGACAATATCATGCGCCTGGCCGTGCATGCGGTGACCGAGGGTAGCATCGTTCCCAACATGGAGCGCCCGTAATCGACGCGCTCACCCGTGTTCCGGCGCCGCAAAGATAGGC
>USCJ01000058.1 GCA_900553215.1 uncultured Collinsella sp. | reverse complement strand
GTGTCCGTCACGTTCATCGTGCAACGGCGCACCGGCGAGAACAGCGAGTCCACATGGATGATGCCGATGGGGTCCTCCGTGCGCTTGTTGCGCTCGGCGGACACGTATCCGCGGCCGACACCGATGCGGATGGTCATATCCAGCTGGCCGCCGTCGGCAACCGTGGCGATGACGTGATCGGGGTTCACCAGGTTGAACTGGCCCGGCACCTCCAGATCGGCGCCGGTCACCGTGCAGGGGCCCTCGGCGAACACGTGCGCGGTCGCCTCGTCGGCCTCGTCGGACACCTGGGAGAACACCAGGCCCTTCACGTTCAGCACGATATCGGCGATGTCCTCGATGACGCCTTCCGCGGTAGTGAACTCGTGCTGGACGCCCTCGATCTGGATGGCGGTGGCCTTAGCCCCGTCCAGCGAGGAGAGCAGCACGCGACGCATGGAGTTGCCCAGCGTGTTGCCATAGCCGCGCTCGAGCGGCTCGACGATGTAGCGGGCAACGGTGTCGTTGACTTCCTCCGTGGTAACGGTAGGCCTCATGAACTCTGTCATGTATGGGTAGCCTCCTAAAAAAGTCGCGATTATTTCGAGTACAGTTCGACGATGAGCTGCTCGTTGATGTCCAGATCAATCTGGTCGCGCGTCGGGAGGGACAGCACGCTGCCCTGCAGCTTCTCGATGTCGATCTCCAGCCATGCCGGGACCTGAACGCGCTCGTTGGAAACCAGAGCGCTCTTCACCACGAGAAGCTCCTTGGCCTTGGGGGCCACCGAGACGAGCTCGCCGGGACGCACGCGGAAGGACGGGATGTCCACGCGGCGGCCGTTCACGCAGATGTGGCCGTGGGTCACCATCTGGCGGGCTTCCTTGCGGGTGCGGGCGAAGCCCAGACGGAAGACCACGTTGTCGAGACGGGTCTCCAGGATGGTCATCAGGTTCTCACCGGTCTGACCCTCCATGGACTTGGCGCGCTTGAAGTACCCACGGAACTGCTTCTCGAGCACGCCGTAGATGAACTTGGCCTTCTGCTTCTCGCGCAGCTGCATGCCGTACTCAGATTCCTTGCGACGGCGCTTGGGCTGACGGATAGATTCCTTCTTGCTGCTGTAACCGAGCTCAGCGGGATCGATCCCGAGCTGACGGCAGCGCTTAAGAACAGGAGTCCTGTCGATTGCCATATTGATACGATCCTTTCAGTTACACGCGGCGACGCTTCTTGGGGCGGCAGCCGTTGTGCGGAATGGGGGTGCAGTCCTGGATGCTGGCCACTTCGAGGCCAGCAGCCTGGAGGGAGCGGATGGCGGTCTCACGACCGGAGCCGGGGCCCTTGACGAAGACGGAAACCTTCTTCATACCGTGCTCCATGGCCTGCTTGGCAGCAGCCTCGGCAGCCATCTGGGCAGCGAACGGCGTGGACTTACGGGAGCCCTTGAAGCCCACCTGGCCAGCCGACTTCCAGGAAATGACGTTGCCCTGGGGATCGGTGATCGAAACGATCGTGTTGTTGAACGTAGAACGAATGTGAGCCTGGCCCACGGAAATGTTCTTACGGTCCGCGCGCTTCAGACGGGCAGCGCGAACGTTCTTCTTAGCAGTAGCCATCTATCTAGCGCTCCTTATTTCTTCTTCTTAGCACCGATCTGACGCTTCGGGCCCTTGCGGGTACGAGCGTTAGTGTGGGTGCGCTGGCCGCGGACCGGGAGGCCCTTGCGGTGACGAAGGCCGCGGTTGCAGCCGATGTCCATAAGGCGCTTGACGTTCTGGTTGCGCTCACGGCGGAGGTCGCCCTCAACCATGATCTGGTTCTTGTCGATATAATCACGGATGGCGTTAACCTCATCCTCGGTGAGGTCCTTAACGCGCGTATCCACGTTAACGTTGCACTCGACGCAAATCTTCGTCGCAGTGGTGCGGCCGATGCCGTAAATGTAGGTCAAACCGATCTCAACGCGCTTCTCACGCGGGAGGTCGACACCATTAATACGGGCCAACGTAGTCTCCTCTCTTAACCCTGACGCTGCTTATGACGGGGGTTCTCGCAAATGACGAGGACCTTGCCATGGCGCCTAATGATTTTGCACTTATCGCACATCTTCTTGACCGAAGGACGTACCTTCATCGTTCTTCCTTTCGGTAGCGCTCAAACTACTTCCCTACTATCTACTCGCCCAGCCGCAGGCGTTTAAAACTATGGCTGGTCTTCACACACAATCCGACCGTAGGTTGAGCTAAGCCTGCAGTCGGAAATGGAGTGCGCGTATGCGTGCCGCTATTTGTAGCGATAGGTGATGCGGCCGCGGGTCAGGTCGTACGGGGAAAGCTCCACGACAACCCTGTCACCGGGGAGAATACGGATGTAATTCATTCGGATCTTGCCAGAAATGTTGCACAGAACCGAATGACCGTTCTCGAGCTCGACCTTAAACATGGCGTTGGGCAGCGGTTCCTTTACCGTACCCTCGAGCTCAATTGCGTCTTCCTTCTTCACAAGCAATCATCTTTCTCTAGAAAACGACAGCGATTGAGTATTCTACAATACGTATGCACGCATCGTAATATCTTCGTAATGGCTCCACAACTACGTGGAACTTGTTACATTTGAAATGTTAAGGCGTGCATTTGACGCAAGCCCTACATTTCACCGCCCTGCAAGGAACACCAAGCACCCTGGGCATCCGTGGTGAGAATCACCGGACCGTCATTGGTAATGGCTACGGTGTTCTCGTAGTGCGCGGCGGGCAGGTGGTCGTTGGTCGTAACAATCCAACCGTCGGAGCCCGTGCTCACATGGTTGGAACCCATCGTAACCATCGGCTCGATGGCAATGACCATGCCGGCCTGGAGGCGAACGCCCCTCCCCTTCTTTCCATAGTTAGGAACGTTGGGGTCCTCGTGCATCACGCGGCCAATGCCATGACCCACATAGTCGCGAAGCACGCCGTAACCGTGAGACTCGGCGAGAGACTGAACGGCATAACCGACGTCCCCGATATGGTTACCGGGAACAGCCTGCTCGATGGCAGCCTTAAGGCAATCGCGCGTGACCTCGCACAGGGCCTTGGCCTCGGGCGTAGGGGTGCCGACGAAAAACGTCCAAGCGTTATCGCCAACCCAACCATCAACAACGGCTCCCGTATCGATGGAGATGATATCGCCATCGCGCAGGATCATATCGGGGTTGGGAATACCGTGGACCACGGCATCGTTGATCGATGCGCAAATGGTTCCGGGGAACCCACCGTAACCCTTAAAGGCCGGGGTGCCGCCATGCATGCGGATAATCTGCTCCGCGAGCTGATCGAGCTCAAAGGTCGAAACACCAGGGCGGACCATGGCCCCAACGTGGCGGAGCGCCATCTTAGATAGCGCTCCTGCCTTCTTCATCTGCTCGATTTGCGTTGCAGACTTAATCTTGATCATAGACCGAGAGCCTCTTTGACATCCCCGTACACGGTCTCGCGAGCCTGGTCACCGTTGACCGACTTGAGCAGACCCTGGCCACGATAGTAGTCGACGAGCGGGCTCGTGGACTTCTCGTAGACGTCGAGACGGTTCTTGATGGTCTCGGGCTTGTCGTCGTCGCGCTGATACATCTCGCCGGCGCACTTTGGGCAGGTAGCATCGGCAGCGGTGCCGGTGTAACCGCAGGCGCGGCAGGTGCGACGCGAAGACAGACGATCGATGATGACCTCGGGGGCCACGTCGACCAGAAGGGCGCAGTCGATCTCGCGACCCATGGCGGAGAGCTCGGAATCGAGCGTCACAGCCTGGGCGGTGTTGCGCGGGAAGCCGTCGAGGATGAAGCCCTGCTGGGCGTCATCGGCGGCAAGGCGCTCCTTGACAAGGTCGATCACGAGCTGGTCGGGAACGAGCTCGCCAGCGTCCATGTACTTCTTAGCCTGAATACCAAGCTCGGTGCCACCCTTGACGGCAGCACGCAGCAGGTCGCCCGTGGAAATGTGAGCGACGCCAAACTCGGCGACGAGCTCCTGTGCGACGGTGCCCTTACCGGCACCCGGAGCTCCGAGCAATACGAGGTTCATGAGCAATCCTCCTCTAGCCTATTTAAAGAATCCATCGTAATCATACATCTTGATCTGGCCTTCGAGCTTATCGACCGTGTCGAGCACGACGCCGACCATGATGAGGATGGACGTGCCGCCAAATGCCTGGATCAGATGGTTACCCGTGAAGGAGAAGATGATCGAAGGCACGATGGCGATGAGCGCCAAAAAGACAGCGCTGGGAAGCGTAATCTTGTTGAGCGCGTTCTTGATGTAGGCCGCGGTAGCCCTACCCGGACGCACGCCCGGAATAAAGCCGCCCTGCTTCTTAAGGTTATCGGCCGTGTCATCGGGGTTGAACACCATGGAGGTGTAGAAGTACGCGAAGAACACGATGAGGACAACGTTAAGCACCCAGTTGAGCCAACCGGTCGAAAGCGCAGAGGCAACTGCCTGAATCCAGCCGATGCCGGGGAAGAACACGGCAATCTGAGCCGGGAAGTACAGCAGCGCCGAAGCGAAGATGATCGGCACGACACCCGCGGTATTGACCTTAATGGGCAAGTAGGTGGTCTGGCCACCCATCATGCGACGGCCCACGACGCGTTTGGCGTAGGAGACCGGGATGCGGCGCTGGCCACGCTCAAGGAAAACAATCAGCGGGATAACCAGCAGGATGATGGCGCAGATGATCACCATGGTGATGATGCCACCGGCATTGCCCTCGGTGCTGGAGAAGATCGCCTGCGGCAGACCGGCCATGATGTTCGCAAAGATGATCAGCGACATGCCATTGCCGATACCGCGCTGGGTGATGAGCTCACCAATCCACATGATCAGCATAGCGCCTGCGGTGAGCGTACCGACGATCATGAGGTCGAAGATGATCTCGGGAGCGCCGGCGCCATTGAAGCTGATGCCGAAGCTCTTAAAGAGGAAGAGGTAACCCACGGAGTTGAGGATTGCCAGAGCCAGGGTGAGGTAACGCGAATACTGCGTAATCTTGGTCTGACCGACCTCGCCCTCGCGGGCAAGCTCATGCAGGGAAGGCACGACGGCCTGGAGCATCTGGAGGATGATCGAGCTGGTGATGTAAGGCATGATGCCCAGCGAAAACACCGACACATAGCTCAACGCGCCGCCAGAGAAAAGATTCAGGAGGGCCATAGCACCTGCGGCGACCGAATTGTTATCGGTCGAGAAAAGGCCCAGCATTCCCTGGAAGGGAATGCCGGGCACAGGAACGTGCGCACCAATGCGGTACACGACGAGCATAGCTATGGTAAAAAGAATCTTTTCGCGCAATTCTTTGATGCGGAAAGCATTCTTAAGACCATTTAGCACGGCAGCTCGACCTTTCCGCCGGCGGCCTCGATCTTGGCCTGCGCAGAAGCGCTGACCTTGTCGACCTTGACCGTGAACTTCTTGGTGAGCTCACCATTGCCGAGCACCTTGACGGGCTCGAACTCGCTCTTGGTGATGCGAGCGGCCTTAAGAGCGGCACCGTCAATCACAGCGCCGTCCTCGAACTTGCGCTCGAGACGCTCAACGTTAACAGCGGTGTACTCGATACGACGGGGGTTGCGGAAGCCCGGAAGCTTGGGCAGGCGCATAGCCAGCGGAGTCTGGCCACCCTCGAAGCCGGCACCCTTGGTGCCACCAGAGCGGGAACCCTGGCCCTTCTGACCGCGGCCAGAAGTGGTGCCGTGACCCGAAGAATTGCCACGGCCGACGCGCTTACGGTTCTTGGTGGAACCGGGCGCGGGAGTAAGATCGTGAAGCTGCATTTGCTACTCCTCTACAATCTCGACAAGGTGCTTGACCTTGAAGATCATGCCGCGGACGGACTCGTTGTCAGCAATCTCGCGAACCTCGCGGATCCTGTGGAGACCGAGGGCACGGACAGTACGGACCTGGTCCTGCTTGCAACCGTTGGTGCTGCGGACCTGCTTGATCTTGATGGTGTCAGCCATGCTTAGTTCTCCTTACCGACGAACATCTCGGAGACCGTCAAGCCACGGCGAGCCGCGACGTCCTCAGGGCTGGAGAGCTCCTTGAGGCCCTCGACGGCAGCCTTGATGATGTTGAGGCCGTTGTCGGTACCGAGGGACTTGGACAGGACGTTCTTGATGCCAGCAAGCTCAAAGAGGGGACGCACAGCGCCGCCGGCGATAACGCCGGTACCCTCGACAGCGGGCTTGATGATGATGCGGCCGGCACCAAAGTGGCCGAGAACCTCGTGCGGGATGGTGCCCTGCTCGGTCACCGGCACGTGGAACATGTTCTTCTTGGCATCGAGAGACGCCTTGGAGATGGCCAGGGGCACCTCAGCGGACTTGCCCATGCCAACGCCGACGTTACCCTTGCCGTCGCCAACGACGACGAGAGCGACGAGGCTCATGCGACGACCACCCTTGACGGTCTTCGACACGCGGTTGATGTAAACGACGCGCTCCTCGAACTCGGAGGCCTCGCGCTGCTGCTTCTGATTACGAGCCATGTGCTACATACCTCCTAGAACTCGAGACCGGCGGCACGAGCACCGTCGGCGAGGGCCTTGACGCGGCCATGGTAGATACGGCCACCGCGATCGAAGGCGACCTTGGTGATGCCGGCCTCGATGGCGCGCTTGCCAACGAGCTGACCGACCTTCTCCGCAGCCTCCTTGTTCGAGGTGTGGGTGCCCTTGAACTCGGCCTCGAGGGTCGAGGCAGAGACGAGCGTCAGGCTGGAGCCCTTGCTGTCGTCGATGATCTGGGCATAGATGTTGGCGTTAGTACGGGTCACGCGAAGACGCGGACGCTCGGAGGTACCCGAGACCTTGCCGCGAACACGACGCTGACGACGCTTGAGGCCTTCCAGCTTCGCCTTATGCTTGTTCATACGTAAACTCCTAAAAAGGTTGATCTTGCCAGCACCTGACGGGGTGCTGGTCTTATGCGAGTGAGTCGGTTACGACTACTTGGCGGCCTTACCCAGCTTGCGGCGGATGTGCTCGCCAACGTAGTGGATACCCTTGCCCTTGTAAGGCTCGGGAGGACGATGGCCGCGGATCTCAGCGGCGATCTGACCGACCTGCTGCTTGTTGATACCCTTGACGTTCACGTGGGTGTTGTCGGGAACCTCGAAGGTGATGCCCTCGGGAGCCTCGACGATCACGGGGTGCGAGAAGCCCAGGGAGAACTCGAGGTTCTTGCCCTTCTGCTGCACGCGGTAACCGACGCCGGCGAGCTCGAGCTTCTTCTCGAAGCCCTCGGAAACGCCAACAACCATGTTGTGGATGAGGGCGCGGGTGAGGCCGTGGCGGGCACGGGTCTCACGCTCGTCGTCGGGACGGGAAACGGTGAGGACGTTGTCCTCGACGTTGATAGCGAGCTTCTCAAAGACATCGAGCTCGAGCTGGCCCTTGGGGCCCTTGACGACAACGTTGTTGCCGTTGACTGCCACTTCGACTCCGGCGGGAATCTGGACAGGCTTATTACCGATACGAGACACGGTGATCTCCTTTCCTTCTACCTACCGAGCGAATTACCAGACGTAAGCGATGATCTCGCCGCCGACGTTGTGCTTGCGAGCATCGCGGTCGGTCATGACGCCGCGACTGGTCGAGATAATTGCCGTGCCGAGGCCGCCGAGCACGCGGGGCAGATCGTCCTTGCCGGCATAGATGCGCAGACCCGGCTTGGAGATGCGCTTGATGCCGCGGATGGTCTTGGCCTTCTTCGGGCCGTACTTGAGGGTGATCTCAAGGGTGCCGCGGGG